>PCSG01000426.1:0-1172 GCA_002772195.1 Desulfobacterales bacterium CG23_combo_of_CG06-09_8_20_14_all_51_8
TCGGCGACTTTGCGGGACATGGCCGCAGGGGCCTTTTCCTTGCCGCCTTCCCAGGTTCCTTCCGGGCCAAAAATATTGTGATATCTGGCGATTCTGGCCTCAATGCCATAATTTCGGTGAAAACTCAGATACATCCGCTCGCTAAAAAGCTTTTCCCATCCATATTCGCTGTCCGGGGCCGCAGGGTATGCGCTGTCCTCGGCGCAATTGGGGTTATCCGGGTCCATCTGATTATATTCCGGGTAAATGCATGCCGAAGATGAATAAAAAATTCTTTTGATATTTCTTTTGGAAATCGCTTCCAGCATATTCAGGTTGATCGAACCGGAATTGTGCATGATGTCCGCGTCTCTTTCTCCAGTGAACACATATCCCGCCCCCCCCATATCCGCCGCGAACTGGAATACTTCATCAAATCGCTGATCAGCCGCGCAGCGACACGCATAGGGATCTCTTAAATCACCGATTAAAAAATCATCAGCAACAGTTTCACTGAATTCCGGGTATTTCACGTCCACCCCGCGAACCCAGAAACCCTCTTTTTTCAATCTCTTTACCATGTGCGAACCGATAAATCCCCCAGCCCCGCATACAAGCGCACGTTTTTGATCGGCCATTCTTAAATCCCTCCTTCATTATTGAAATTTTTAATCAGCATTATTATTGTTTTGCCATAAATTCATTAGTCTCTCAGCATTTGCAGCATCGTCTGTGCTTCGCCCGACCGGTATATAGGTTATATCCGGATTGCCTGCCAGCGCTTTATCCAAAATTCGCCAGAAATCGATTACTGTAACCGGCTTGTGTTTAAAATCCACTGCTTTTAAATTCATAAAAACCGGATCAGGCGTTGTAATCAGCACAATATCGGCTTGTTCCAAACAACTTTCAAGGGAATCCAGCACCAAGGCATCGTAAGCCAGCTCGCTTTTAGCTGTTTCTCCTGCCAAAGGGTCATATCCGATAACTCTCGCTCCGGCATGGGAAAGCGCTTTGGCCAAATAGACACCCTGAGATTCTTCAATGACATGAGAAAACGGCTTGTATGCAAACCCGAGAATAGCGATGGTAGAGCCTTTTTTCGCCAATCGTTTTAATTGATGCGACATCCTTTCCGGTATCCCCCGGTTTATCGTATCCGTTGTTTCAGAAATAGGCGCCTGGGAACCCAA
>PCSG01000426.1:1221-6773 GCA_002772195.1 Desulfobacterales bacterium CG23_combo_of_CG06-09_8_20_14_all_51_8
CCGCCATACCCAAGGCCGCCTTTCAGGTATTTATTGCCGATCCGCAAATCAGCCCCCAAAGCATTGGTTACCACATCAACGTCACCACCGGGAATTTTTTCACATAATTCCGCAAGCATATTTGCAAATGTAATTTTCGTAGTTACAAAAGAATTCACAGAAACTTTGGTCAGCTCCGCGTTTTCCAGACTCATTCGTTTGCAAGGTGGCTTATTCACCATTATTTTTGCATAGCAATCTTCCAGTTGCTTTCCGCAGTGTTCGTCATACTCGCCAATGAGTGTGAAATCAGGATTCAAAAAATCATGGAGGATGCTTCCCAATGCAATGAATTCCGGGCTGTAACATAACCCAAAGTCTTTTCCGCATTTTTTCCCTGATTCATTCTCCAATATCGGCAATAATCCGTATCGCGTGGAGCCAGGCAGCACCGTGCTGGTTAGGACGATATTATGATAACCCGGCTTATCCGCCAGCGCTCTACCGATGGCTTTAAATGCCCATGCCGCATATTGCAGGGAAAAGGCGCCTCGATCATCACTTGGTGTGGGCACAATCACAAATGATAAATCGGAATTTAAAATCGCCTCTTTATGATCCAGAGTCGCCTTGATTCTTTCCTTGTTGGCTGAAATGGTTTCTTCCAGGTTTGTTTCCTGCACCGGCGCATGCCCGGCATTTACAGCTTCCACCGCTTTTGTATTGACGTCCACGCCGATGACATCAAAACCACGGCTTGCAATAGCCGCAGCCATACTGGCGCCTAATTTTCCCAAACCGATTACTGAAAATCGCATCTTCGACTAAACCTCTCTATTGTTTTCATTAAACAGCCAAACGCGCCCGCGTTAAAAGGTGCCACCCAAGTTCTTTTTCCAGTTCTGCTATTTGTTCATCTGAAACATTGGCCCAGATCGCATCTTTTTTAAATTCATACCGTTTATATGCTTCAATGTCCCATGTAAAAATATGCGCTTTTTGCATTTCTATTATCTGAAAATCTGACAATAAGGATCGTACCTCATTAAAGGTGTACGAATAAGTTACCGGGCATCCGGTTTGCGCCTCGGAATTTCGTGCAATGAGTTCATCCAGACGCCCCATATCCCAGACGCATTCTTCCTTCATAATCCAAAAAAGCTTGTAGCTCGCTTTACTATAAAGCATAATGCGTAGTTCACTGTCCGCATTCATAAATTTCCGAATGCATTTTATAACTCGTTCAGGATGAGGCGTGTGGTGAATAACGCCAAATGAATACACCAGATCATATTTATCAACCGGTACAAATTGATCGAGTTCCTCACTGTTGCCGCAAAAAAATTGAATCCGGTCAGCAAGATTAAAAACCGATGCTCGTTTTTGGGCGAGTTCCAATGATTCTTTTGAAAGATCCACGGCTGTAACTTTAGCGCCCGCCCTGGCGAAATTGATTGTATCGGTGCCGATCCCGCAGCCGATTTCAAGCACCCGCTTTCCCTTCCATGAGGGGAAATCTGCGAATTGGGGGATATGGGGTTCTACAGCGTACTTGCGTACCTCGACCTCATCAAAATATTCTTTAGTGCCGATCGGCTTAGGCGAATGGCGAATATTGCAGGGTCTCGCATTCCAGTAGTCTTGAACATTTTTTATTGGCACATCCTTGAAAGTTGACATCCTTTTCCTCACTTTATTCTGAATTAGATAACAAAGACATCGCAATTGCGGCCGCAACCCCAAGTGTAGCGACCTCGCCACTTAACAACCGCTGCTTCATTATATCAAGTGGAACAATCTGTATTTGTGCATCTTCCAGATCATCCGGGTCGGGTTCCGCAACCTTATGTAAATCACGGGCAAGATAAATATGCGCCTTACCGAAACCCCTGTTCCCATCAATGGAAAAAGCGCCTAAACATTTCCAGTCATCTGCCTTATATCCGGTTTCTTCAAGCAACTCTCTTTCTGCAGCAGCTAAAGGGAGTTCGGACGGTTCGATATATCCGGCAGGAAGGCCAAGATTCATTTTTCTCGGGCCATGTTTGTATCGCCAAAGGCCAATGACGTGTTCAGGGTCGACCAATGCAAAGATCTCCACATACTCGGGCTGATCAATCTGAAAATATTCGTCAACCAATCGCCCATTGGGCAGCAACACAGTCTCAACCCACACCTTAAACCATGGCAAAAATTCGACAATACTTTTACTTTTGATGACTTTCCACATTGAATCAATCCGACCATGAATATCTATTTTTTTCAGTTAACTGATAATAACGATAAACAATAGTTTTACAGACAGACATTAACTTATGAAGTATTTTTCGCAGTGGAGAATTATGAAGCAAGCGCAACACTTTTGTTTTTTTGTCAGGAACAGACTCGCAGGTATAGATGTTGCGGATTTGTTCCAACATGTCAGATTCAAAATGATCCAATCGACCAGCGTCTCCGCTTAATAAAAAATTGACAACCTCTAACGCATAATCATGGAAACCATAAAAATCAGCTATAAAAATCAGCTTATAGAAGGCGTCTTTTTTATCTGCTTTGATGACATGATAATCTTTTAGATAAAAGGCCTGTCCATACAATAATTGTCCCCGGGTTTCACATTCATTTGGATAATTCACCCGGCGATAACGATGCCGTGACAAATCAAAAAGCATGAAATCGAATTGCCGCAAGTATGGATCGATATCAGAAAAAAGGGGCTGATTTTGATACATATATGAAAATTCAACTTCCACTTTTATGCCCAGGACAGTCGACGACAAGAAAGATTCTGCTCCTTGAAGTATTTCAAGTTCAGTCCCTTGAGTATCCAATTCTAAGAAATCAATATGATGTATTTTGATACCTGGTAAAAATGAATCCAGTGGTACTGTTTGAATTTCTTGGATAGCCTCGATTTTGATCTGTTCTGCACAATATAGAAATTGATCCCAAAACTCATTATTCGGTTGCAAAAGAGAAGAACAAGCAGAATTTGATGTGATATATAATGATCTTTTTTCTGCGGACTTGCCAAGAGCAACGGGATAATATGAATAACCTTGTTTTGCCAACCTAACCAGTCTGTCACATTCCTGCCTGTCGGGTTCAAACCCTATGTATTTTGCAGTTGGCAACATTTCAACAAGTAGGTTATTAAATTCATTACGTGCACCACAATCCACATATAAAAAGGGCGCATTCTGTTTCTCAAGCAATTTTAAAAAAAATCTATTCAACACTGTTTTCCTTTGATGATGGTCTCATTTAAAGTCTCATTAGCTAAGCCCCAGTCTTCATCTTTGTTGAAAACAATGGCTTTTTTTTCTCTTTGCATTTGTTTGATAAATGTTTGGTATTGGTCACTGCTTAACTGAGGTATGCCTGCTTTAGTTATCCTCTCTTTCATTAATTCTGCGCCACGATCCGGAGTCCATCCAGACCCCGGCGAATGTTCGATATGATATATCCGCATCGGGTCTTCTAATAATATTTCCTTTGCACCCGCATAATGTGCCGCACAGCAAAGCAAACCGTCAATTTTAAACGAAAACATTTCAAACTCGGCATATCCTCGTACTGCCATCCAGTCATCTTTTGCCATAAGTGTAAAGTCTCCACATGCATTTGTATGTAATGGCAGTTCTGTTTGAAAAAAAGCATTCAGCATCTTTTTGAGAATAGACGCTTTTTTCTTTTTAGGTGTCAACGCTATCCCCTTATTAAAAACTATTGTTTCTCTATTTCGGTTAAGACGTACTGTATTGTTTTGACACCAGATTTGCAGGGCACCAAAAGGCATATCATTTGGCACGGTTGATGGCACATCATATCTGTCAACCCGGTACATCTTCCCTTTTTTTAACAACTTTTCCGCGAGGAATTCTATCAACTCATCAGAAAATAAAATGTCAATATTTGTTGCAAGAATAAACTGGCCTTGTGCCCGTTGAATTCCCACATTTTTAGCAATCATCTGAAATAGTGGCAATTTGTCAGAATGATTATAACAACGATGAATCTCTGCCGGCACTTCTATAATTCGGACATCGCAGGGAGTCGGATCTGTTGGCCATACAAGTGCCTCTGACAAGCGCGGCCGGTCAGATGGCGGATTCCACTCAACAAGTACAATTTCGCTTTGCAGATTATTTCTTTTGCACTGATCAATCAGACTGTCGACAAAAAGTTGCATCCTGCGAAGCAAATCGCAGCCGTGATCGTCATTGCGGGATGTTACTACAAAGGATATATAAGGGGAGATCGTAGTCAACTTATTCTTTTCCTATTCGGGTTTCAGGCAAATCCTCATCAATCAACCCCCAGTTCTCATTATTAAAAATAATAGCACGATGTTCACGCCTCATTTGAATCGCCCAGTTAAATACCAAGTTACTGTCAAGAATGGGAATACCCGCATTCTCGATTCTTTGATAAAGTATTTTTTTCCCTTCCGGTGTGTATCCTGACCCGTTACCATGCTCAATATGATAAATCCTCATCGGTTCATTCAAAACCGTTTCGGGCACGCCGGCATGGTGTGCAACGAACAGCAGATGAGAATCAAGATGCATTGAATAGCCTTCCCACTCCCAGTATCCTTTAATCGCATGCCATGATCCGGCATCCATCAGCGTAAAATCACCGCAGGCATTTGTATGCAACTGCAATGGCCCCTTTTCAATCAACAGTTTAAACCAATGTTCCACGACATATTTTATATATTTAAGCGTCCATAATGGGTCCAATCTTTTTGATTTTCTCTCATTAAGCCAATACTTCCAGCAGGTCGGGATATATTGGCAGAGATTGGCTGATTTATAGATATTATTAATTTGACCCGTGATTAGATTTCGCGAATATTTCCGATGATTAACTCGTAAGATATGATTGCGGCAATATTCCAATTGCTGATTGAACGGCATATCCAGCGGGATATCTCCGTACACATCATAACGATCGATCCGGTATGTGCGTCCTGGTTTAAGATACCCTTCACTGATGAACTTCATCAGTTCATCGGAGAACAGAATATCAATATTGGTTGCCAGAATGAATTCGCCGCGCGCCCTTCGAATACCCACATTTTTGGCAATCATTTGAAAAAGTGGGAGATTTTCGGAATGTTGAAATCTCCTGTGAACCGCTTCCGGCACTTCAATAATACGGATGTCGCATAAGCCGGTATCTATGGGCCATTGCAAGACTTCCGATAATCGCGGACGATCTGACGGCGGATTCCATTCAACAAGTATCAGTTCGGCATCCAGGTTGTGCCGGTTGCACTGGGCGATTAACCCGGACACAAACAACTGGGTTCGATGGAGCAGATTGCCGCCATGATCATCGTTACGGCTGGTGGCAACGATTGAAAGTTTTTTCAAATATTTATTCCCTGATTTTAATTTTTATTTCTTAATACCGGCCAAAATCCAGCTCGGGTTTATCCAGAAAATATCTTTCATCTGAGAGCCAATCCATTCATAATTTTTGATAACAGCATCGTAACTGCCTCTTGTCGACTCACATCCGCTGTATACTTCCTTCTTGGGGCAGAAATCATGCCACATCACCAG
>PCSG01000115.1:0-1777 GCA_002772195.1 Desulfobacterales bacterium CG23_combo_of_CG06-09_8_20_14_all_51_8
AAAAATTTCTAAAATTTTTTGCCCGGCCGAGAAAAAATCCGGGGTTTTCTGTCAGGCACTAATTAGACAAAACCCCCGTAACAGTCCATTGGTTACGGGGGTTTTTTTTGCCGAACTTTACCGTGCAGATATGTGAGAGTGGTTTTGTAGGGGCGAGGCTTAACCCTTGCCCGATCCGGGTTCATATAAAGTGTTCACCTACGAATTTGTATTCGCGGGGATGATCTTTTCCGATCATGGACTTTATTATTCCATAAAAAAAAGATTGACAAGGGTATTTGTCTTATTTATGAGTAAATAAAATACTCAAAAAGGCTTAAAAATTGTCTGATTTATTCTCAGGATTAATTACCTCAAAAACCCGCATAAGGCTTTTGCTTCGGTTTTTTTTGAATGCGGAAACCAGCGCATATCTTCGGGAACTATCCAATGAGTTTAATGTTTCATCCAATTCGGTGCGTGAAGAACTCAATCAGTTGACGAAAACAAATCTTTTGACATCCCAAAAGAGCGGCCGTCAAATTTTTTATAAGGCGAACCCGGAGCACCCCCTGTTCCCGGAACTTAGATCTATGGTCCGCAAGGTAATGGGTGTCGACCAGGTGATTGATGGCATATTAATCAGGCTTGGCGAGCTTAAAAGTGCATACCTGATTGATGATTACGCAGAAGGAAAAGATACCGGCATTATCGACTTGCTGCTTGTCGGCGATATCAATCACAACCAGTTAAATGATTTGTCCGGTAAAGTGGAAAAATACATCAACCGGAAAATACGCACCCTTGTGATGAGTCAACCGGAATTTTTTGATTTCGGCCCAAAATTAAAATTGCGTCCTAACCTGTTGATCTGGAAACAGGATGGAGCCGACCATTAAGCATATCATTGTAGGCCGGATTTCTAATCCGGCAAATGATTTTTTCCTCTAAACAGGATTTTAATATTTTGAATTCATCGACGGTTACCATAAAAGCAGGCCATACAGAGTCCCACTACTGGAAGGATTTGTGGCGGTATCGGGAACTTTTTTATTTTTTGGCCTGGCGTGATATTCTGGTCCGGTATAAGCAGACAATTATCGGATTCACCTGGGCGCTGATCCGGCCGCTCCTTACGATGATTGTATTTACAGTCATATTTGGGAAACTGGCGAAATTGCCTGCCGATGGCGCACCTTATCCCATTATGGTTTTTGCTGCGTTGCTGCCCTGGCAGTTTTTTGCCACGGCATTTGCCGAAGCAGGCAACAGCATGATCGGCAACGCCAATATGATTTCCAAAGTCTATTTTCCCCGGCTGGTGGTCCCAACGAGCGCCGTGATTGTGAGTTTTGTGGATTTTCTAATATCTTTTGCCATTCTTGCCTGCCTGATGGCCTGGTATGGATTTGCTCCCAGCCCGCGGATTCTGTTGCTGCCATTATTCGTGCTGTTTGCTTTTGCCGCATCCCTTGGCGCAGGTCTATGGGTTGCCGCGCTTAATGTGAAGTATCGTGATTTTCGGTATATTGTCCCTTTTGTTGTTCAGATGGGCTTGTATATTTCCCCGGTGGGATTTTCCAGTTCCATCGTGCCTGAAAAATGGCGGCTTGTTTATTGCTTGAACCCGATGGTGGGCGTGATCGATAGTTTCCGATGGTCAATCCTTGGCGGGGATTATCAAATATACTGGCCGGGATTTGTTTTATCGATGGGATTAACGGCACTTATTCTGGCGGGAGGGGTTGTGTATTTTCGAAGGTCTGAGAAAATTTTCGCGGATGTGATATGAGGAAGA
>PCSG01000115.1:1887-6799 GCA_002772195.1 Desulfobacterales bacterium CG23_combo_of_CG06-09_8_20_14_all_51_8
GGGTTAAGGGTTAAGAAGGAAATTAGAAAGTGGATATTTTGCATTCGATCAATGGCGTGCCTATTCGATTCACCGATGAACGTTGGGTTCATATTGTTGAAAACCACGATGATCTTGCTGGCTTCCACGATGAAATTGTTGATATAATAGAATATCCTGAATATATTATAAAAGGATATAAGGGCGCATTAATTGCTTTGCGGCAAATAAAAAAAGGGAAATTCCTCTGCGTGATTTACAAGGAAATCAGCGCCGAGGATGGCTTTGTTATCACAGCATATTTTTCTTCAAAAATATCGCTTGGCAAGGAGGACATCATATGGCAACAGCAGAAACAACCAAGACACTGAATCAGGTTTATCAGCTTATTCCCCACTTTATTAAACTGCCACCCAAAAAAATGTGGCTTGATTATGATAAAGATGCGGATGTGTTTTATATAAATTTTAAAAGGCCGCAACGGGCAACAGACTCGGAAATGCTCGATAACGGGGTACTCCTGAGATATCGCGGGACCGAGCTGGTCGGCATCACTATTATGGATGCGTCGAAGAGAGGGGAAAAGGGTTAAGGGTTAAGATTTAAGTTTTAAGGGGAAAAGCGGTATGGCGTATAATTCATTTGAGGATCTTGAGGTTTGGAAAAGGGCCTGTAATTTGGCCGTTCAGACCTATGAAATAATGAAGAACTGTCGTGATTATGGACTTAAAGATCAAATGACCCGGGCCGCTGTTTCAATAGCCTCCAATATCGCGGAAGGGGCCGAAAGAGACTCAAAAGCCGAATACATCCGATTTTTACATATAGCCAAAGGCTCTGCCGCCGAACTCCGGACCCAGGTTTATATCGTGCGAAAAATTAACCCTTAACCCTTATATTAAAACCGTTATGCATAAAGAGCGCAAAGGCCCAATGCACAAAAAAATACAAAAAGCCTTTAAAAGCAAAAATATTGTTTGGCGCAAACATGCCCTGATCCGATTATTAGAACGTGATATTTCTCGCAATGATGTTTTTAATGCAATTTATAACGGGAAAATTATAGAGATGTATCCAGATATACTTTAAACGGCTATAATTTTAACTTTTCACCGCAAAGGCGCGAAGGACGCAAAGAAGGGATAAAACGCGCTTCGCGCGAAAAACCGCTTTGTCTCCGCGTAGCGGTAAAAAAACCTTTGCGCTCTTTGCGTCTTTGCGGTGAATTCAATTATGCAAAATACAACCCGTTAGCAGTATATCAAGCCATATCCTGCTTATTTAGTGCTTGGACAGGGCGGCGAAAAAACGTTACACGTTGTCGTTTCATGGGATGAGGATGCCGGGACAGCTTATGTGGTCACAGCTTATATTCCAGACTTGGATCATTTCCAGGAAAATGGAGAAACCAGAAAGGAATGGTAAAAAAAATGATGTTTACTCATGGTTGCCCCTTATGCAGCGGGGAATTATATGAAGGCACCTCTACTTTTACCGTGGATAAACAAGCGGTTTTAGTGGTTGTCAGGAATGTTCCAGCCAGGGTATGTCGACAGTGTGGAGAATCATGGATTAAGGATGCTGTGTCTGAAAAGCTGGAGCAAATCGTTGTTGATGCGAAATTGAAGCATCGCCAGCTTGAAGTCATTGATATGGCGGCTTAAGAAGAAGAAAGATTTAAGGGTTAAGATTTAAGGGAAAAATGGCATGGCGTATAATTCATTTGAGGATCTTGAGGTTTGGAAAAGGGCCTGTAATTCGGCCGTTCAAACTTATGAGATGATGAAAAACTGTCGCGATTACGGCCTAAAAGATCAAATGACAAGAGCAGCGGTTTCAATAGCCTCCAATATCGCGGAAGGGGCCGAAAGAGACTCAAAGGCAGAATATATCCGATTTTTACATATTGCCAAAGGCTCTGCCGCCGAACTCCGGACCCAGGTTTATATTGCGCGAAAAATTAATCTCATATCAGAAACCGACGCAAACATGGTCAACGAACTCAAACAAATCTCCGCCATGCTTCACGGCCTTATCAAATCCTTAAAACTTAAAACTTAAATCTTAAAACTTAAATCTTATAAAACCATGAACCCCATTCACAAAGCCTTCAAAGAAATCGGACTTATCGAACGCTATATGGCTCAGGAATTCGGCGCATTATCGATATTTGCAGGGATTACGGCATAAAACAACCCTTGTTTGAAGAAGTTTTCAACGGGTTCAGAGTCACTTTATTTAAAGAAAAAATTAGGGTCACCGATAAGGTCACCGATAAGGTCACCGATAATTTAACGGAAAATCAAAACTGGATCGTTCGCTTGATGATAGATAACCCGCGGATAACGACCAGAGAACTGGCTGATAATATCCATATTTCACAACGGAAAATAAAAGAAAATTTGAGTAAGTTAAAGGAAAGAGGTATTGTTCAGCGCATCGGGGCTGCCAAAGGCGGTTATTGGAAGGTTATGAATTAAAGTTTTAAGGGTTAAGATTTAAGTTTTAAGAAAAAGAACGGCATGGTGTATCAATCATTTGAAGAACTTGAGGTTTGGAAAAGGGCCTGCGCCATTTCTGATTCAATGCACGAGATAATGGTAAAAAATGGATAGGGGAAAATATATTACTTATTGGATCGAAGAATCTGACAAGGACGCATCGGTCATGAGGAGCTTGTTTGAAAATGAGCACCGGACCTGGGCGCTATTTATCGGGCATCTCGTGCTGGAAAAGTTATTGAAGGCATTTTATGTGAAAAATGTTGATATTAAAGTACCCCACATACACAATCTTGTTAAAATTGCCAGGGATTCTGGCCTCCAGCTTACTGATGATCAAGAGGACTTTTTGCTGGAAGTAACAGCGTACAATATTAAAGGAAGATACCCGGATTATAAGCGAAGTTTCCATACCAAGGCGACCATGGAATTTACCCTGGATCGCATTGAAAAAATAGAGGAGATGAGAAAATGGCTCAAAGAGCTTCTAATCAAATGATATATGACCACATACAAAAATATATCAAAACCTTACAGGAAAATAATATTTCCATCTGGCGTCTTTATATGTTTGGTTCACACGCCAAAGGGATGGCACGGAGTGAAAGCGATATTGATCTGGCAGTTTTTTGGGATCAGGACGAGATTGACGATTTTGATGCGGATATCCGGTTAATGCGTATGACTCGTAATGTGGATCTCAGCATTGAACCCCATTCTTTTTCGAGAAAGGATTTTGAAAATCCGGATCCATTTGTTCAGGAAATTATCAGGACAGGGGAGCGGATTGTATAAAAAAAGTTTTAAGGGTTAAGATTTAAGATTTAAGGAAAAAAGCGGTATGGCGTATAATTCATTTGAGGATCTTGAGGTTTGGAAAAGGGCCTGTAATTTGGCCGTTCAAACTTATGGGATGATGAGGACCTGTCGTGATTACGGATTTAAAGATCAAATGACCCGGGCCGCTGTCTCTGTCGCCTCCAATATCGCGGAAGGGGCTGAAAGAGACTCAAAAGCCGAATACATCCGTTTTTTGCATATCGCCAAAGGTTCCGCCGCCGAACTCCGGACCCAGGTCTATATTGCGCGAAAAATTAACATTTTGTCAGAAACCGATGCCTGCAACATGGCCAACGAACTAAAAGAAATTTCTTCCATGCTCCACGGCCTAATCAAATCCCTAAAACTTAAAACTTAAATCTTAACCCTTAACCCTTAAATCTAAAAATGCTTAAACCTATTGATAAAATAAAAAATCGAATCATAGAATGCTTAAAACCGATTGAACCGGCAAGAGTGATCCTTTTTGGCTCTTATGCTTGGGGAAATCCGGATAAAGATAGTGATATTGATCTTTATGTGGTGACGAAAGATGAATTCATGCCCCAAAACTTTTCAGAAAAAATGCGTCTTAAATCCGCCGTTTCTCGAAGACTCTTGGAATTAAAACAAGACTATGGCGCTGATCTGATTGTTCACACAATGCCCATGCATCGAAAATTTATCGCCTTGAACAGTTCCTTTGCCAGAAAAATCATGTCTGAAGGGGATGTTTTGTTATGAATGATGCTGTAACCCAATGGTTGAATAGTGCATTGATGGATTTGCGAAGCATCGAAAAAATAATGGATGATTTTTTTTTTAACGCCCATTGCCTGTTTTCATGCGCAACAAAACCAGATACCCCGGGGATGCGGGGATGATGCCGGATGGCAAGCCAAAGGTCCAGGATGTAATGGAATTTTATGAATTTGCCAGAGAAGTTTATGAAAAATTAAAGGATACTTTGTGCAGGGATGATCGTTGAGTCAAACGTCTTAACCCTTAAATCTTAACCCTTAACCCTTAAATCTTAAATCTTAAATCTTAAATCTTAAATCTTAAATCTTAAATCTTAAATCTTTATGTCTGTCATTAAAATCGAAAATCTCTCCAAATCCTATCAAATCGGCCATCAAAAGGCCGACCGATACGAAACCCTGCGCGATGTCATGGCTCACAAGATGCGTGGCATTGCCCAGCGCATTCGTCATCCCCTCGCCCCGAACAAAGAGACCATCCAACTGGAGGAATTCTGGGCGCTCAAGGATGTCAATCTGGAAATTCAGCAGGGAGAGCGGGTTGGCATCATTGATCTTCTGCTTGTCGGTGATATCGACCAATATCATTTGAATGATTTGAGCAGAAAAGCTGAACAGTATATTCAGCGAAAAATTCGCCATCTGGTATTAACACCATCCGAGTTTGTAGCGTTTAAGCCTGATTTGATTCATCGCCCGAATCTTTTAATCTGGGCAGCAGACAAGGAATAGCTTTTTAAGATTTATAATCTTTAACTCGCAGGATAAGCGTAAAAAGAATGGAAACAGTGCAAGACGAACAGTGGACAAAGGTCATCGGGCCGCGTACCGGCTGGTTTGACATAAAACTTT
>PCSG01000082.1 GCA_002772195.1 Desulfobacterales bacterium CG23_combo_of_CG06-09_8_20_14_all_51_8
TAGTTATCCCTTAGTCGAGAGGACTTGCTATTGCATTCTTCCATGGCGTGTTAGAGTTCGGCAGTGAACACTTTTCGAACGCCTCAAATCAGCCGCGAAGCTTTTTGCGTCGGCTGATTTGAGGCTTGTTGATTCCTCCAATTATAGGTGCCGGATCAATTATCTGTTTTCTCCTATGATCCGCCTGTAAGCTTTTGATTCTGTATAGATTTCATCTTTCAGTGGATTAAGCTTGTATTTGCGAATTTTATTGAACTGATAGGCACATAGTGCAACGTTGGCGATCAAGGCCAGCAGGCTGACGGTAAAGAATGCTTTGGGATTATGAGTGGTGTGGACAGGAGCGATACGATCTGCAAACGAAGGGATCGTCATGACAAACATAATCCACAAGGCAAGCGTTTGCGCACGATGCTGTAACCACGCGCCTTTTTTGATAAAGAAAGCAGGGATGGTGCAAGCAAGCAACAATGCCAGGCCGCAGTAAAATGAATGATCGGCTATACAATTGTAAGTATAGGCGAAGTTCCACAAATCATAAGCGATGATCCAAGGCCAGATCATGTCCGGCCAGATCATATCTTTTGTCCTGTCGCTGGAAATAAAAATACCAAGCCAGCCGCTGATGGTGACGATGTTAAGCAGGCCGGCGATACCATTCATGATATTCCATGGTCCAGACATCACCCAGAGATTGTCGATATATGTTCCGTTCCATGCGCCATATGAATAACATTGGAAATCACGAATACATGCTTCAAAGATATTGAGTGCCAGGATGAGGGGAGGAAAGCATAAGGCCCACTTCTTTTTATCAAATCCTGGAATATAACGGATAGCCATAAATCCAAGACACCCCGCCAGGGCTGAGTAGGTTTTTACCCAGTTAAACCAAGTGCCCGTACCATATTCATTGCCTGGGGCTGCAGTCGTTGGCCAGGCAAAGACAGTTAGCACCGTAGGAACAATTAGAAAGAGTACAAGCCCGCCCCATTTTGTGGTACGACCAAGTTCGTTAAAAGCCATTAAAGCAAAAAGAACAAAAAGCCAAATCGCCCAACCATTGAAGCTCGTTACTTCATACAAAAGCCCCATAACACTCTACTCCCTATAAAATCAAAAATAGTGTATACTCCCTGTATCTGCCCAATTCCGGGCACTTATGAAAAAGGAGTATACCATGAAGCAAACAGAAGTAAACTGATTTAGCAAACTATATCAACGTCACATGAGGTTGCTCAAACTTCAGGGCGAATGTCACAAAAAACCATTGATTCTTATTCCCGGTCTGTTCCGCAGGGAGTCGATAACATTTTGCATTCTCATTAAATAATTGTCGATTCAACATATTGTATCGAGCGATAAACAACTATTTTGATTGCCGGTGTAAAGACAGATCAAATTAGCCGTTAGCCGGTGCCTTCCATCTCCGGCCAAAGGACGCTTGCATATTTTAGTTATAAAATATTGATTTTTTAATCTTACAGACGCATAACGCGTTTAAAAAGGACCTGACAGTTTGATAGAGATCTGAAAAAACGAAGGCTCAAAGCAGATATGCACACGGAAAAAATTGATTTCATTATCATTGGTGGCGGTCTTAGTGGGATTTATGCGGCCTTTCTGCTGGCGCAAAAGAAAAAATCTTTGGTTTTGCTTGAAGCCCGATCCCGTTTAGGGGGCAGAATTTTAAGTTTCGAACATCAGGGCTTTTTCGCCGACCTTGGATCATCCTGGTATTGGCCCATGATCAATCCCAAGGTAAACGCGCTGGTAAAGTCCCTGGGCCTTGAAGGATACCCTCAGTTTGAAACAGGCCTGGGCCGATTCCAGGCCAGAGATGGTCATACGGAAACCATTGCAGGCTATCCAATGGAGCCGCCTGGATGGCGGCTTACCTGTGGTATGATTTCCCTTGTCAAGGGGCTTTGCGCCCGGACTCCCAAAGATATCATCCGTCTAAATCATCCGGTCTGTGAAATCGAACGGCTGGACAATGGTGTTCAGGTCACGGTGGGGCGTCATGACCAGGAACCCAAGTGCCGGATAAAGGCATCCGGAATCATTCTCGCGCTGCCGCCCCGCCTTGCCGCCAGCTCCATTTTGTTTACACCGGATATGTCCTATGATCTCTGCCAGGCCATGTTAAAAGCAAGCACTTGGATGGCGGGCCATGCAAAATTCTTTGCCCTGTATGATCAAGCGGATTGGCGGAAGATTGGCCTTTCCGGACAGGGGTTCAGCCTGTGCGGCCCCCTGGGAGAGATTCATGATGGATCTAATGAAACAGGCAGACCCTATGGGCTGACCGGATTTGTCGGCATACCGGCATTGCGGCGCAGAAATAAAGAAGGCGTCATACAAGCCATCCTTACCCAGCTTTCCCTTCTTTACGGAAAGGCAGCCGCCCAGCCAGTCAAAATCTATTATCAGAATTGGGCTATGGAAGAATTTACTGCCACCGAATATGACCAGTGGTCTGCCCACAATCATCCCGAGTTCCTGCCGCCCTCCGGGAAAACAAGCATCTGGGATGGCACTTTTCATTTTGCCGGCACAGAAACCGCGGACCATTTGGGCGGTTACCTTGAAGGCGCATTATCCAGTGCGGAACGGGCCGTTTTAGCGGCGATTTGATGTTACAGGGGCATCCATCATTAATTGAAAAGCGATATTCGACATGAACATCCTGTTGACATATTATACCCGAACAGGCTGCACCGGCAAACTGGCCGAGTGTATTGCCAAGGAATTGAAATCCCGAGGCCACACAGTTTCCGTTGACCGGCTGGATGTTAAAAAAAGACAATCCAAATGGACGCTGCTGATCAGACAGATTCATCAATATCCTTTGGTCGGCCTGGCACTGTTCAGCAAATCCTTCCGCCGCTGGTGGCAGAAGCATTATTTTCAGCCGGAAGATCATATTGTTTCACCGGCCTACCCTGACGTTTCGAAATTCCATCATGTCTGCATCGGCGGCCCGAAATGGTGTTATACTTCCTATCCCATTGCCCGATATCTGAATCAGATATCGGGTTTGGAGAACCAGAACGTCAGTGCCTTTGCGACTTTTGGCGGCCCGCCCCTGAAAGTGCTTGAGCTTGACCTGATTTTCATGCCGATGTCCAATCAGATATGTCACGCTGGGGGACGGGTTACATGCACCTTGGGTTTATCAAGCAACTTTCACGAACTTCACCTCATCTGGATTTTTCGTCTTCTATCGTGGATCATTTTCAGGTGACCCATTGCATCGTTCACCAGTGAGAGCGATTACGGAAAAAGAAAAATCAAGGCATTCTGCGATTGCGTAGAAGCTTCCGGGGGTGGAGGATAATACATGCAATGACGGTCGAGAGCGAGACGCATCAACGATAATCTCAAACAAATCCTTATGCAGGCGCTTGGTCTTGCTGTAATTGTTATCGGTCTCGGCATGGCCCTGTCCGTGAAAGATCTCATCCCCTCAGTAGCCTGTTTGCTGTTAGGCGCTTTGACTGGAGAATTAATGAAAATAGAACGTGGCATTGAAATGATCGGTCAAAACCTTGAAAACCGATTCAGCTCGGGAAGATCCACTTTTGTACAGGGATTTGTGACCATGGCAGTACAGCGAACTTTAATAGTGCTTAAAGCCACCCCCTTCCGAACAGGTTTGTCAGAGGGAAAGCGAGAAAGCGAGCTGCTATGGCGCATATAACCTTAAAAAACAGTTATAATCATTTGGTGGAGCGTCTGAACCGTTTCCCACAGGGTGCGCCTCCGTCAGATTTACTGTTTCAAATTCTTCGTATTTTATTCACCGAAGAAGAAGCGGGCCTGATTTCTTTAATGCCCATCAAGCCTTTCAGCGCCAAAAAAGCTTGCCGTATTTGGGGAAAGAACCCAGCCGACACCCAAAACATTCTCGATGCCCTTGCCGACAGGGGCCTTTTAGTGGATATCGATCAGCATGGCCAAACCCTGTACACCCTTCCCCCGCCCATGGCCGGATTTTTTGAATTTTCTCTCATGCGAGTACGCCACGACATCGACCAGGCAGTCCTCAGTGAACTCTTTTATCAATATTTAAATGTAGAAGAAGATTTTATACGGGACCTGTTTACCCGGGGAGAAACCCAACTGGGACGGGTATTTATTCATGAACCAATTTTGTCTGAAGAAAACGCTCTTTATGTGCTTGATTATGAGCGAGCCGCTGAAATCATAAAAACCGCATCCCATATTGCCATCGGGACCTGTTACTGCCGCCATAAAATGCTTCATATGAATCGGGAATGCGATGCGCCCACAGATATCTGCATGACCTTCAACAATAGCGCCGCCTCCCTGATCCGGCACGAGATCACCAGGCAAGTGGATGTTGCGGAATGTCTCGACCTATTGCAAATGGCTTATGAATTCAACCTGGTGCAGTTTGGTGAAAATGTCCGGCAAAACGTCAATTTTATTTGCAACTGCTGTGGATGCTGCTGCGAGGCAATGATTGCCGCACGGCGGTTTGGCCTCATGCACCCGGTTCACACCACTAATTTTATTCCCGAAGTTAATGAAAGTGGGTGTACCGGATGCGGAAAGTGCGTCACGGTTTGTCCGGTGGAGGCCATGACACTGGTGTCTGTCAACGACCCGAAACATCCCAAAAAGAAAAAAGCCCTCCTGAATCATGATGTCTGCTTGGGATGCGGGCTCTGCGCCCGGGTTTGTCCGGAGAACCATATAAAGCTCAAATCTCGCCACCAGAGAGTGACTACGCCGCTAAACACAACCCATCGCGCCGTAGTGATGGCCATTGAACGGGGCAATCTGCATGATCTGATTTTTGACAACCGCGTCTTGTGGAGCCATCGGGCGCTTGCAGCGGTTTTTGGCGTCATTCTTCGCCTTCCACCATTGAAACAGGCCTTGGCCAGCCGCCAGATGAAATCCCGCTATCTTGAAACCCTCGTGGAAAAATACAACCGTCGGGGCTATAAGTGAACCAGAAACAGCCCTGATCTCTTAAGGAGATACTTCATGAAACAGATTGATATGACTTCTTATTAGCCATACAAAAAAATGGGGAAATCCTGTGAGTTACGAAAAATATCGGATAAAAGAGTCGTCTGGCCGTTGATCGACCATACGGATCCAAAGCAGCCGAATTTTCGACTAAGGACCATTACCCAAAAGGATATAGAGGCAGTGGCGGAACTTTGGCGGGCCTCTTATCCCGAAGTTTACGGCTCAGTTCATGAATGGATTCTATATCCTGATGAATATAAAAAAAGAGTCGCCTTTGCTGAAAACTGGGAAGAAGATTCCGTCACCCGGCCCAATGCCGTCATCGTCGGCGAAGATATAACATCAAAAAAAATTGTTATGTCGAGTATCTATACAAAATGGGATCAAAACCTGCAGGTTGAAGCGAGCTTTATCGCTATCCATCCCGACTATCGGAAAGGCTCGATAGCTGCCATTATATGGTCGAACCTGGCTTTATTTTATAAATGGCTGGAAAACTCAGGCGCCGAATATGTCACCGTGTTTTGCGAGACATGGCACAATATCACGCAATATATCTGGTTTAAACGGTTGGGCTGGAAAATCGCCGGAATTTTTCCAGGCAATTTCACCCGATGGGCGGGCTGCGAAAAGGAATACAGAGGATGTACAATCCATTTTTACCGGTTTTTAAATAATGGCGACAAGTATTCAACCAAGCTGGAAGAATGGGACCTTTTGCCGGAAATCAGGGATCTGTTTGATGTTATGGAAAAAATTAACGCCCAATCCACCGAAGAAGACTTATAAGGCGATAGCAACTCGGCGCTTGAAACCGGGTTCCGGTTATTATCCCCTTCATTCTAAAAAAATTATGGATTCTCAGGTGGTTCGCTTTCCGCACGGTCAGGGGCCTGCGGAACAGGCAGTTCAACCGCAACCGAATCAACATTGGCGAGGCCACGGGGCAATCTTTTGCCCCGCTGGGCCCGGTTGCCGATAAAATTACCGAGGTTGCTGAAGGTCAGCTTGAAATGCCGACGGCCGGAAAACATGGTCAACTGGCCTTCCTCGGGGATTAGAAATAAATGCTTTAAATAATCGCTCCCTGCCTTAAAATCCTTGGGTGATATATTGACAATTTTATTTCCCTTGCCTTTGGGCAGTTCCGGCAAGTCCTTCAACGGGAATGCCAGCATGCGGCCTTCATTGGTAATGGATACCACATAGAGGCTGGGCATATTACCCGTGATATAAATGGGCGACAGGGGCAGCGCACCGGCAGGCAGACTGATGAGTGCCTTTCCTTTCTGGTTTCGGGTATTGAGATTCTCCAATTCCGTTATAAACCCATACCCGGCGTTGCTGGCAATCAACAGTTTTTGTTTTATATGAAAATGGAAAGTTTAATATTTAATTCAATTGGTTGTATGTGGCCCCATTTTCATTGTTCGTTGTGCCCGGCCGGGCGTGGGGGTTATTCAGAAAAGTAGATTCTAAATGGGAGCAGGCGAGGCCTTTTGCCAAAACGACAGTATTCCAAAATTTTTCACCAGTGCACCTTGTCGACATTCAACATTCCTCACTTTAATGACATACAAGATATAGACATATGAATTATATTGAAATGGTGGAGCCGGGGCCGGATAAAACCAGCC
The DNA here is from genome assembly GCA_002772195.1 of Desulfobacterales bacterium CG23_combo_of_CG06-09_8_20_14_all_51_8. Lineage (GTDB taxonomy): Bacteria > Desulfobacterota > Desulfobacteria > Desulfobacterales > Desulfosalsimonadaceae > SURF-3. The sequence goes on from PCSG01000082.1 coordinate 6,645, forward strand.
CCGGTTTTATTTCTTTG
>PCSG01000322.1:0-156 GCA_002772195.1 Desulfobacterales bacterium CG23_combo_of_CG06-09_8_20_14_all_51_8
TAGCCGGTGGTTGTTGAGTTGCATTAAATGGTGCTGTCTGTCATACTGCGGAACAACCCCACAAAAAGGAGGCAGCCATGCTACCAGACAGCCGACAGACAGAGTACCTTTATCCGATTCCACAATTTGATCTTGAGCAAAAGGATGTTGAAGATT
>PCSG01000322.1:189-6352 GCA_002772195.1 Desulfobacterales bacterium CG23_combo_of_CG06-09_8_20_14_all_51_8
TCGCCGACTGCTTTGAGCGCAGCGAGTCGAGAGACCATTTTTACTGTTTTATGGCCGGTCAGTTCAGCGAACTGGAGCGAAAGTCCATTGAACCGATCGCCATTGCCGTCGAAGGCGGTAACGTTCGGGCCATGCAGCGTTTCGTATCCGCTGCTCCTTGGGATGATGACAAAATCATGACGAAGTATCGTAATCTTGTCAAAGAGGATCTTGCCCATCCCGATGCCGCTATTATTTTTGACGAAAGCGGTTTTGTCAAAAAAGGGGATGATTCCATTGGGGTTGCCAAGCAGTATTGCGGCAGCCTGGGGAAAGTTGAAAACTGCCAGGTCGGCGTCTTTGCCGCCTACACCTCCCCTTATGGCTACGCGCTGATCGACAAACAACTGTATTTGCCCCAAAAGTGGTTTTTGCCGGACTATGAAATACGGCGTCAAAAATGCAATCTGCCAGAAGACACCGCGTTTAAAACAAAACCCGAAATCGCCGCCCAGATGCTCAAACAGATCGCCGAGGAACAAATTCTGCCTTTTAAATACGTGCTGGCCGATTCGGTCTATGCCGACAGCCCCCATTTTGTTGAGGCGGTCGAGGCGCTGGTTGGCGTTACCTATTTGCTTCAAGTTCCCAAAAACACCTTGTGCTGGCTCAAACATCCAGGTGCCGTCACCAAACAATACCAATACGGCGGAAAGACCCTGAGCAAAAAGGTGCTTTCCGATCATGCCAAAAACCCAATCGCGCTCAGCACCGTGGCTGAAAGTATCAACCGATTTTTCTGGTACCGAAAAACGGTCTCAGAAGGGACCAAAGGCCCGATTGTGTATGAATTTTCCAAACGGCAAATCGTCTTGGCCCAAGACGGACTGCCGAAAAAAACGGTTTGGTTGTTGATTCGACGAACCATCGGCGACGACCCGGTATACAGTTTTTATCTGTCTAATGCATCGGCCAGTGTTCGCCTCAACACCCTTGTGTGGCTCAGCGGCTTGCGCTGGTCCATTGAGCAGTGCTTTGAAGAAACCAAAACCGAGCTGGGCATGGATCATTATGAGGTGCGCAAATTTCCCGGTTGGCATCATCACATACTCACCAGCATGCTGGCCCACTTTTTCCTCTGGCACCTGAAAATCAGGTTGGGGAAAAAAAGCACCAGCCATTACGCTTTCGCAGCTTAGGCTGCTGGAAATGGTTTTGCCCAAGCGCCGGTTTGACATCATATCGCGACTTAAACTGGTTCGATGGATACAGGCCAAGAACCATCTGGCGTATCTGTCACACCGCCGGAAAAGACTGAAGTTGCTATCGATGCAATTATAAATAACGTTGTAGGGCTAATCTTCAAAGAAATGGTAGACAAGGGCAACCTCAGGCGGGTGTTGACATTTATGGAGAAGATAATTTGGGGAGATTTGTTGGTGTACAGTGTAAAAATGCTGAATCAGAATTAAGAATAACCACCGTTAAGGAAGAGATAATTAAAGCCGAGCAATTTGAACCTCATCTCTCCAGTTTCTATATTGCTACAACCCTCCCCAATGATGCACTTTTGCAAAGAGAGATACGAGTATTATCTGTTGAAAGGGTTAAAAATAATTTTTTCCCTGTTGGCATCTTTTTTTGGGAAGATATCATTCAAGAATTAATAAAAAATCCTCAAGATTTCTCCATTCATTACCCAGAAATAAAGTTAAGCATAGAAGATCCATGGATCTCTGGTCCTCAATTGTTGTGTAATCTTGATATTGCCTTTTTCGGGGTTCAAATTAAAAATTATATACGTTTAATTTTTGGTGAATTGGGAGCTGAGGTCGGCGAAGATCCGATGCAAATTTGTGGTTTAGGTGCCACAATCAAAAGTTGTGCATCCGTACTATTGAAAGATAAAGAAGCTAATGAATTAAATAGCAAAATTGATAATCTTATCTCGTTAGCCCTTATGGAATGCAAATCTAAGGATGAAAATAAATCGCGTTGGGCTGAGGTTGATAAGCTATGCGCTTCAATATTGCAGGATATATTTAATCATGAATACAAGCTTACAGGAATTTTTCTGGCAGCTTTCCGTTTGGGAATTATGCTTGGAAAATGGAATATCCATGCAGAAGAAGCAGATTACAAACTTCCTAATGAAAATATTGATACCATAATTGAATTATTTTCAGCATTGGAGGCCACAGAGGAATTAAAGAAAAAAGTCTTTGAGGTATTTATAAAACATAATACCACGGATGAAATATCAAACCTACACATTCCTCATAAAATATATTCTTTTTCAAGAAGACTAAAGCGAGAAATTCTATCATAACAACCGCATCAAGACCGACGCCGTAACGTCTTTGGCAAAGTCATGGGCCGGCGCTACTTATGCGGAGCGTTGTGCACCATGCAATAGAAGGATACCAATTTGAAATATGTTCATGGATACAATCTGAAAGAAAACATACGGTTGCAGGACCAGGCGTCAACGCTTGTGGAGTTGCTGCATTCCGATACATTTTATCCGGCCGGGTGCCGGGTTCTTGAAGCAGGATGCGGTGTCGGCGCGCAAACCATTACGTTGGCCCGCAACAGCCCGAATGCACACATCACCTCCGTCGATATCTCTGATACCTCGATTGCCGGGGCCAGGGGAAAAATCAAGGAGGCCGGATACACCAATGTGTTTTTCAGACAGGCGGACATCTATAACCTGCCTTTTAAACCGGAATCCTTTGATCACATTTTTGTTTGTTTTGTGCTTGAACATCTGGACCGGCCGAAGGAGGCGCTAAATTCTCTGAAAAATCTTTTGAAGAGGGGAGGCACCATCACGGTTATTGAAGGAGATCATGGATCGACCTATTTTTATCCTGATAGTGATGCGGCGCACCGGGCGATTCGGTGTCAGGTCGAACTGCAGAAAAGAGCCGGCGGAAATGCCGATATCGGCAGGGAGCTTTATCCTTTATTAAAAGGGGCGGGGTTCGGAGATATCCGCGTATCCCCTCGGATGGTCTATGTTGATTCGAGCAGGCCCCTGCTTGTCGAAGGCTTCACGAAAAACACCTTCACGGCCATGATCGAAGGCGTCCGGCAACTCTCCGTGGAAGCCGGCCTGATTGACGAAAAAGCCTTTGATGAAGGCATTAAGGCTTTGTACAGGACAACGGAAGCCGACGGAGTTTTTTGCTACACGTTTTTCAAGGCGATTGGGAAAAGGAATGAATTGCCGGACATCTTTAAATAATTATCATTAATAAGGGAACTCCGGGTTCTGAAATCTGCAATATAAATTTCCGGACCTCGGGTTAGCTGTTGACGAAGGCCTGATACTATGATATACATTTTAACAAATGTATATCATAGGAGACGAAGCATGCAGGTTTCAAAATGGGGAAACAGTCTGGCGATTCGGTTGCCGGCGGCGGTAGTCGAGGCCCTGGCCCTGCGGGAAGGGGACGACATTACTGTGGTGATCGCCGATGAACGGATATTTCAGATAAAAAAGAGACCCGGCCGGGAAGAGGTGCTGGCAAAGCTGCGCCGGTTCCGGGGAAAATTGCCGGATGATTTCACATTCGACCGGGACGATGCCAATGCCCGGGCCTGAAGCAGTTTTCATCGACAGCAACGTCCTGCTGTATCTTTTGTCGGAAGACGCTGATAAGGCGGATCAGGCCGAGGCGATCGTTCGATCAGGCGGACGCATCAGCGTACAAATACTCAATGAAATCGCCAATGTGGCGCGCCGCAAATTGTCGATGCCGTGGGGAGAAATCAATGAACTGCTGTCGTTGATACGATACCTTTGCCCTGTTGAACCGTTGACGATTGAAACCCACGAACAAGGCATCCGGATCGCCCGGCAATATAAGCTGAGCACCTATGATGCCATGATTGTGGCGGCCGCGTTGATTGCAGGGTGCGAAGTTTTATATTCAGAGGATATGCAGAATGGATTGCTTGTCGATAATCAATTGCATATCCGCAACCCCTTTATTTCAGATTAAATCGAAATAATTTTTTCACCACCCCTGACCCCCGCACCTCTTCTTGACAGAACAAGGCCGGATGGGGCATTCTGGAGTCGCTATGAAAGAGCAATTTGAATCCATCGTCAAGCAAATCAGCAGCGTGCTGCTGGGAAAAGAGCCTCAGGTCCGCCTGGCCCTGACCTGTTTGTTCGCTCGGGGGCATCTCCTCATCGAAGACCTGCCGGGCATCGGCAAAACCACCCTGGCCAAGGTGCTAGCGAAGTGCATGGGCCTGGATTTTCAGCGGATTCAGTTTACCAGCGACATGCTGCCCGGCGATATTCTGGGGGTGTCGGTGTTTGACCAGAAAGCCGGAACCTTCCATTTTCATCCCGGCCCGATTTTTACCCAGGTCCTCTTGGCCGACGAGATCAACCGGGCCACCCCCAAGACCCAGAGCGCCCTGCTTGAGGCCATGGAAGAGCAGCAGGTGACCATCGAAGGGGAAACCCGGGTCCTGAAACAGCCGTTTTTCGTCATCGCCACCCAGAACCCTCTGGAACATTCCGGCACATTCCCCCTGCCCGAGTCCCAGATGGACCGGTTTCTCATGCGCATCACCCTGGGATATCCGGACCGGGCCGCGGAAAAAAAGATTTTAAAAGGGGAGGGGGCCCAGGCGGTGCTGGCGGCCATGGGCACCTGCATGATGCATGACGACGTATCCGGGATCCAGGCGAAAATCAGCCAAGTCCGGGCGTCGGATACGTTTCTGGATTATCTTCAGGACATCATTCATTTCACCCGTTCCTCCCCCCATTTTCAGGTGGGGCTGTCCCCCCGGGCCGGCCTTGCCCTCCAGCAGGCGTCCCGGGCCTGGGCCCACATGGAGGGACGGGATTTCATGGTGCCGGAAGACCTTCAGGTGGTGCTGCCCTGGGTGGCCGGCCACCGGCTGCGGTCCCGAAGCGAAGGTCTGGAAATCCCCAACAACCGGCTCATGGAACTGTTTTCCCGGGTGCCGGTGCCGCTGTGACGGGGCTGTGCGATTGGCTCATTGACCCGCCCCGGGCCTTTGATCCCCTGCCGGTGGTGTTTCACCGCCGCCGCGTCTTTATCCTGCCCACGATGTACGGCTATCTGTTTTTCGGGATTCTTCTGGCCATGCTCCTGGGCTCCATCAACTACAATAATAATCTCGGATTTCTGCTGGTGTTTCTCCTGGGCAGTATTTCCCTGGTTTCCATGATTCATACCTACCGGAATCTGCTGGGGGTCAGGATTCTCTCCGTATCGGCCCGGCCGGTGTTCGCCGGTGAAACCGCCGTGTTCCGGTTTCTGGTGCGGGCCGAATCCGGACGGCGGCAGGCGGTGGGATTTTTACTGGAAAAAGAGCGGCCGGTTCTGGAAGACATCGGCGAAAAAACCGATGAAACCATCAGCGTTCCACGGTCCGCGCAGGATAGGGGGATTCTGCGGGCCGGACGACTTGTGGTCTGGACCCGCTATCCCCTGGGGCTGTTCCGGGCCTGGACCATTGTGCGGCCGGATGCGGCGTGCGTGGTCTATCCTCGGCCCCTGGCCGGTCCGTTTCAGACATCTGATGGCGGTCAAAGCCAGGAATCCGCTGACGCAGCCGCAGAAACCCCGGGAGTGGATGATTTTGCCGGGCTCAAACGCTATCAGCCCGGGGACCCCCTGGGCCGGATCGCCTGGAAAACTCTTTCCCGGGGCATGGGCACGTTCACCAAGGAATTTACCAAAGCCGGGGGCGGGTCCGTGATGCTGGATTATGATCGTCTTGGCGATACCGGAACGGAGCAAAAATTATCCCGGCTTTCGGACATGGTGGTCAAAGCCCACCGGATGAACCTGGAATACGGCCTGCGCCTTCCAGGCATCACCCTTGCCCCGGAACGGGGCGAGCGGCAACGGCATGCGTGTTTGAAGGCGCTCGCGGTGTTTGGGAAGAAAGAAGCCTAACCCCCTTACTATGAACGAACCCCAAAAAACCATTCTCCCCATTCTGCTCGCCCTGATCGTGGCGATCTTTCCCCACATCCCGCGGCTGCCCCTGTGGATTGTGGTCTGGTGCGGGACCCTGTGGGGGTATCTGGTTCTCTCCTTCCGGTTCCGGTGGCCCCGGCCCGGGAAAACCCTCCGGCGGGTTCTGACAGTGGTGGGGATCCTCGGCCTATTGCTGACCT
>PCSG01000322.1:6403-6656 GCA_002772195.1 Desulfobacterales bacterium CG23_combo_of_CG06-09_8_20_14_all_51_8
CCGCGTTAAAGCCTTTTGAAATGGACACCCACCGGGACCGGATGATCACGGTGTTTCTGGCATATTTTATCGTGATCACCAGCCTGTTTTTGTCCGAAACTTTGGCCATCACCGTGTACATGCTGATTTCCGTGGGCGTTACCACGGCCGTACTGGCGCGCATCAATAACCCCCTGGGGAATTTCCGGGCGGATCTCAATCTTTCGGCCCGGGTCCTGGCTCAGGCCATTCCGCTGATGGTCCTGCTGTTTTT
>PCSG01000400.1:0-3213 GCA_002772195.1 Desulfobacterales bacterium CG23_combo_of_CG06-09_8_20_14_all_51_8
AGGGCGGAAAACAAGGGAGCAGGGGAGAGCAAAATTAATGTAAAATATATAATGGCCCACCGTTTCATGAATAGCTCCTGCAATTACGGAAAAACTTCGTATTTGTTTTTACCCTTTTATCAAATAACAAACCAAAAAGTCAAGTTGTTATATAAATTTTATGTGATCGTAAAAAGTTTTTTATTCCGCCTGCCGTGATTTCACAGATGCAATGATATTGTTTCCCTTTGGTTGGATATTGCGCTGACTGATACAACGCCCCAGAACAATGGCCTTTACTCCATAAGCAGCAGAAGCTCCAGCCACGGCAATGCCGTTTGTCCGCCATCGGGCGGGGCGGTGATGGAAAAGATGCCGCTGGAATCGACACAAGCACTGTTGGTGCTGCTGGTGACGGTGATGATGTAGTCGTCTCCCTGGGTCTGGGTGATGGGAATGTTCCAGTTATAAGTGCCGGTTCCGCTTGCGCCCATGGGCGCTTGAGACACAATAGTGCGATTGAAGCTTCCGTTTTTAAACAGCTCAATTTTAACATGAGCGCCCGGGTTGCCGAGGTAAGACCATGTGATGGCTTGGGCGGATCCTGCCTGCCATGCATCGCCGGTTTGGGGGGAGGTGATCATAATTTCGGGCACGATGGGCGGTGCAAGCCTGACGATGGTTACGGCAAAATGATCCATTCCATTATAGCCATCGCCCCAAATCATATCATACTGAGAATGATCCCAAGTATCGTGAATGTATATTTTTTGAGAGATGTTGTCATCATATCCGATGCCGACCATGGTATGTCCTTTTAAATGAATTATTACCGGCCGGTTAGCGTCAATTTCATCCTTGTATTGATCGAAAGTAAATCCCAGTGTATTATCGTTATATAACCTACCGTTTTTTAGGGGGTCGTCTTTTGATTTCGATAAAGCTTTTCAATTTTTTTAACCACCGATTGAATATGAAAAGCGTCGGTCAATCGTTTTTTTGCCATAATACCCATGCGCAAGCGTTTTTCAAGTTTTTCCCGAAAATAGTCGATGGCTTCTGCGAGGGCTTCGGGGTTTTGAGGCGGCACCTGAAGGCCGGTGATGCCATGGATATTGACTCCCATGACACCGGAACCGGGGATCTTCGTCGTGATCAACGGTTTTCCAAAATACATGGCTTCCAGCAGGACCAGGCCGAAAGCCTCGGTTCGTTCCACGGACGGCAGGCAGAATACATCGCAGGTGCGAAACAGGCGGATCAGAGTTTGCCGGTCCACACTTCCAGGGAGAAACACCCGCGTTTCCAGCCTCTTTTCAGCTACCAGGCCTTTGATAGCTGAATATTCCGGGCCGTCTCCCACGATGATGAAGCGCACCCGGGGCGTTTTTTCCGCGGCCTCCACCAGATATTCAAACCCTTTGTAATAGGTGAACCGGCCCACGCTCAGCACCAAAAGATAAAAATCAGGGGAGGGCGGTTTGGTATCCGGCGTTCTATCCGGCATTGAAGAATTTTCGTGGGATGCCATGCGGTCCGGGTCCAGGCCTAAAGGAATCACATGGCATTTTTGATGATAAGGCCGGAGAGGGGCGCTATAATCCAGATAGGCCCTTGACGTCGCGATGACGTCATCCGCCCTTTTGAGCAGGGCTGTTTCCCAGGGTTTATAGAAATGATACAGGACGGACAATTTTCTGTCGATTTCAGACGCCACCACGTCCGCATGCCAGTGCAGGATCAGGGGGCATGTTTTTGGGCAAAAAAGCAGCCAGAATGCCGAAACATTGGGCAGATGGGCGTGAATGATGTCCGGGCGGAATTGCCGGATCGCCCGCCAAAGCCGCACGGGAAATTCCGGCGTTACCGGCGCATAGGAGAGTTGGCCGAAGGTCCGAACGCGTTCTAATGCAACACCGTTGATATTCTCGTAGTGATGGGGTTTTGCAAAATCCGTTTGATGGGCCAGGACATAAACCTCGTGGCCCTGTTTGGCCTGGGCCGTGGCAAGGTCCCGGACAAAATTTTCAATGCCGCCGCGAACAGGCGGGTAAAATTTGGAAACATGCAGGATTTTCATGGTCCACTGTAGGCCGGGATCCCATCCCGACAAAGATGTTATTCCTTTCCCGACATGAATTCCATCGGATAAACCAGAAAATTAACCAGAAAATTAAACTGGACAAATTTCCTGTTTCAAAATAGGATTTTAAAGATTTATCACCATCATATTCAGCAGGCCATGTCAAGCAAACCACCAAAATCGCCACATCCGCATCCAAACGGCCTGGTCATCATTCCGGCCTGGAATGAGGCCGGCACCATCTTCGATATTGTCCGCTCCGTCAAGGGAAATTTTTCCATCGATGTTCTGGTGGTGGACGACGGCAGTTCAGACGACACCGGCGATCTGGCAAAAGCGGCCGGTGCGGACGTCCTCCGGCTGCCGATGAACATGGGGGCCTGGGCCGCCACCCAGACGGGGTTTCTTTATGCCCTGGCCCGCAGCTACCGGATGGCGGTGACCATGGACGCGGATGGCCAGCATCTGGCGGAAAGCATTCCCGCGCTTCTGGATGCTTTGATTTCGCGGAAGGCGGACGTGGTCATCGGCTCCAATCCTGAACGGGCCAGCGCTAACCGCCGGATGTCCTGGTCGTTTTTCCGATGGCTGACAGGCTTTGACATTGAGGACTTCACGTCCGGATTCAAGGCATACAACCAAAAATCCATGAGGCTTTTGCTGCAGCGCCGGGCCTATTTTTTTGATTATCAGGATATGGGAACGCTTCTGCTCCTGCGCCGCTTCGGGGTGCGGATCATCGAAATTCCAGTCCACATGCAAAAAAGGCGACACGGTCATTCCCGGATATTTTCCACCTGGTGGCAGGTTTTTCGGTATATGATGGTCAGCACGGTGCTGTGTGTATCCAAATATCGCCATTATTGACACGGGTGGATTTTAAGGCCATATTGCCTGAAGAGAGCAACCCCCCTCCTGAAAAAGGATCTTTTAGGACACCGCATTGAGAATGAATTTTAATGTTGCCGCATAACATCGTCACCGCTTTGATCGGCATTTCCACCGGCGTGGGAATCCTTTATCTGGTTCGTAAAGACCGGCTTTCGGTCAATTATTCCCTGTGGTGGGGCATGCTGGCAGCCTGTCTCATTTTTCTGGGGCTGGTTCCGCAGGCCGTCGACGCCATCGGCAAAAAGCTGGGTATTTATTAT
>PCSG01000400.1:3290-6288 GCA_002772195.1 Desulfobacterales bacterium CG23_combo_of_CG06-09_8_20_14_all_51_8
CCACGAACGCCAGATTCGGATCCTGGCCCAGCGGCTGGCCCTTTATGAAAACCAGAAAGAAAATAAAAAGCAAAAATAAACCCGTTACTTTTGTTTTATCTTGTCCGCCAGTTTTCCCGCAAATTTAGCCGCATCAATCACAAATCGTTCATGGGTTCCCTTACAGATGGCATCCACGCCGTCGCTGCCTGTAAATTCAAAGGTCAGGCGTTTTCCGGCGATTTCCGCGAGAGTCACGGACACGGTCACATCAAAGCCGGGCGGGGTCGCGGCCGTGTGGCTTAGCTGGATAGCGACGCCCACGGTCTGCTCGTCGGGCCAGTCAATATGGGGGATGACGGCCTGGATGCAGGTCCACTCGATCAGTCCCACCAGAAAACCGGTGGCCAGAACCTGAGGCATTTGCTGGAATTCCGGCGCTTCCGGAAAAAGATGGGGTACGGTTTTGGATTCCGGGACCGTGAAGGTAAAATTATGGGTGATGCCCGCTTTTAATGATTCTTTCATGAGCGATCCTTTGATATTGAAGTGCGTGTCGTTTGCATTGCCCATCCATTTTGGCATATTCTGAATGGATATCCAATCATTTCTTAAGTCGAAGGTATTCTTGACAGACCCGGGTGCCGGGGTTAATTTGTCGCGAAAATCTAAAGGAATAAATATGACCGAACCCATGATAAACGAACATTTTATTTTAAAAATCGCGGAAGAAAAGAATATCCCCTCCCTTCAGGTTCGGGCCGTGGCTGAGCTTCTGGCGGACGGGGCCACCATTCCCTTTATCGCCCGGTACCGGAAGGAAGCCACGGGCAGCCTGGATGAAGTGGCCGTGGCGCAGGTCCGGGACGGGCTCCGTCAGCTTCAGGACCTGGAAGACACGCGGGAGATGATTTTAAATTCTCTGGAAAAGCACGGGCATCTCACCGACGAACTCAGGGAAAAAGTGATGGCCGCGGACACCCCGGCGGCCCTGGAAGACATTTATCTGCCCTATCGGCCCAAGCGCCGGACCCGGGCCGCCATGGCCCGGGAAAAAGGACTGGAACCCCTGGCCCAGATCATTTTGGCGCAGACCGGAACGGACCCGCAGGCCGCAGCCGGACCGTTTGTGAACCTGGAAAAGGGCGTCGCCTCAGTGGAGGAAGCATTGGCCGGGGGCCGAGACATTATCGCGGAAATGGTCAATGAACATGAAGACGCCCGGGCCCGGATGCGGGAGTTGTTTTTCACAAAAGGCGTGGTTTCCAGTCGCGTGATTTCGGGCATGGAAGAAAAAGGGGCCAAGTTCCGGGATTATTTTGACTGGAAGGAGCCCGTGGCTACGGTTCCGTCTCACCGGATGCTGGCCATGCGCCGGGGGGAAAACGAGGAAGTCCTGATCCTGCGCATTCTTCCGGATGAGGAAGAAGCCGTCGCCATGCTTGAAGACTTGTTTGTGAAAGGCGCGGGACAAGACGCGGCCCAGGTGCGCCTGGCAGTGAAAGATGCCTGGAAGCGCCTCCTGTCCCGGTCCATGGAAACCGAAACCCGGCTGGCCGCCAAGAAAAAGGCGGATGAAACCGCCATCCGGGTGTTCGCGGACAATCTGCGCCAGCTTCTCCTGGCTCCACCCCTGGGGGCCCGCCGGGTCATGGGCCTGGATCCGGGGTTTCGCACCGGGTGCAAGGTGGTCTGCCTGGACCGTCAGGGAAAGCTCCTTCACCATGATACGGTTTTTCCGCATATGTCCGAACGAAAGGCAGGGGAAGAAAAAATCCGGATACGGACATTGTGCGAACAGTTTGAGATCGAGGCCATTGCCGTGGGCAACGGCACCGCAGGCCGGGAAACCGAGGCCTTTGTCCGGAGCATTTCCTTTGACCGGCCCATCCCGGTTATCATGGTCAATGAAAGCGGGGCTTCAATTTATTCGGCATCGGAAGCGGCCCGGGAGGAATTTCCCGATCTTGATCTAACGGTTCGGGGTTCAGTGTCCATCGGCCGGCGGCTCATGGACCCCCTGGCGGAGCTGGTGAAGATCGATCCCAAATCCATCGGCGTCGGCCAGTACCAGCACGATGTGGATCAGATCAGCCTTCGCCAGTCACTGGATGACGTGGTCATGAGCTGCGTGAACAATGTCGGGGTGGACCTGAACCGGGCCAGCGCGCAGCTTCTCACCTATGTATCGGGATTAAGTGCGGGGGTGGCGAAAAATATCGTGACCTGGCGCGAAAAAATCGGGTCCTTTGCCGACAGAAACCAGCTTCTGGAAGTGCCTCGCCTGGGGCCGGCGGCATTTGTCCAGTGCGCGGGGTTTTTGCGGATTTCCGGGGCCGCCAACCCCCTGGACGCCAGCGCCGTGCATCCGGAAAGTTATCCGGTGGTGGACGCCATGGCAAAGGATATCGGCGCGACAGTGGAAGATCTGATCAAAAGACCGGAAATGCGCCAGCACATTGATATTACCCGGTATGTCAGCGATTCGGTGGGACTCCCCACGCTCAAAGACATTATGGATGAGCTGGCCCGGCCCGGACGGGACCCCAGGGAAAAATTTGAGGAATTCGCCTTTGCCGACGGGGTGGCGGCCATAGGCGATCTCACCCCCGGAATGCGGCTGCCCGGCATCGTCACCAATATCACGGCGTTTGGGGCTTTTGTGGATGTGGGCGTGCATCAGGACGGGCTTGTGCATGTCAGCCAGATGGCGGACCGGTTTGTGAAGAATCCCGGGGATGTCGTCAAGGTGGGCCAGAAGGTTCGGGTCACGGTTATGGAAGTGGATCTGGCGAGAAACCGCATTTCTCTGTCCATGAAGGCGGATGCCGGTTCCGCCGGGGCGGCGGAACCGCGGCCGGGCCATGAAAATCCATCTAACCCTATGAAAAAATTAAATAAAAAAACGGAAAAAAGCAAAAATGGTGTCTTTATCAGCCTCCTGGCGGCAGCCTTGCGCCGGGGCGGAATGTCATAATTTTTTTTACCACAGAGATAGGCGATGAGCCGCAGAGAACAA
>PCSG01000400.1:6324-6689 GCA_002772195.1 Desulfobacterales bacterium CG23_combo_of_CG06-09_8_20_14_all_51_8
CGTCCCTGCGGGAGAAATTTCTGGATACCCGCCTTCGCGGGTATGACAAGAGATGAAGAATGCCTTGCGCCCGTCATTTCCGCGAAGGCGGAAATCCAGGGATGGTTTCAATAATTGCAGATTGCAGAACCTATTGAAAAATTAGTCAATTTGCCAAATATTTGCTGGCATGTTATAGGGACAGAAAATTGGAACTTCGCTTTACACATATCCATATAAAAATGCTGGCATTAAGAAGGAGATAGGACATGTCACACGATAAGTATGTAGCTCCGACGTTCACATCGAAGGCCTTTACATGTCCAGTTTGCGGTGTCTACTCGAATTTCACTTGGCATACACTCAAGATTCACCCGATCGGCGCT
>PCSG01000400.1:6775-9840 GCA_002772195.1 Desulfobacterales bacterium CG23_combo_of_CG06-09_8_20_14_all_51_8
CAAGACATTTCGGCAGCACCGCTTCCAAATAGAGACATGCCCGCAGATATTCGAAAGGACTATATTGAGGCACGAAGTATTGCAGTTATCTCTTCCCGTGGAGCGGCAGCACTATATGTTGCATAATGCCGTCATTTAACTCTTTCGTCCATCCCACCGAAACCCAAATTCGGGACATCATTCACCTCTATAAAGGGAAGGGGGGGGGACAACCCAGAGACCGCGCGGAAAATTGAAAAATGAGGTGCTCATTCTTGACGCACGATTAACAACTATCCATCTTGCAAAAACATGACTTGACCATTATACCGGATGCCGGTATAATGGTCATAAATTTTACGGGATGCAAAATGGCTATTCTTAATTTCAAAACCAAGGGAACCGAGGATATAAACTATGGCCGGATCACCAAAGATGCCTTACGGACGCTTCCCAAGGTATTGCACAAAAAAGCCCAAATAAAGCTTGCCCGTTTGGGCGCGGTTACTTCCTTGCAGGATTTGTAGGAACTGCGGGGCAATCGTTTTGAAAAATTAAAAGGAAAAAGAATTGACCAATATAGTCTGCGCATCAATGATCAATACCGGATTTGTTTTCAATGGGAGTCAGAAAACGCCGTTGAGGTTGAGATTATCGACTACCATTAAAAATCAGGGGGTTCAACAATGACTCAAATACATTATACGCCGTTACATCCGGGCGAAGTGTTGAAGGATGAACTTGAAGAGGTCGGTATTACCCAATCCGTGCTTGCAAAACATATCGGGGTATTACCGAAAACGATTAATGAAATATGCCGGGGAAAGAGGGGCATCAGCGCGGAAATGGCAATGAAACTCTCTAAAGCCCTCGGGGCCAGTCCGCAATTTTGGCTGAATCTTCAAAACAACTGGGAAATCAGCCAGTTAGATACGTCTGAATTTAAAGATATCAAGTATGTTGCCGCTTGAATGCGGAATGGAATCAATAAATCATGATAATGCCCTCATATAACTTTATCACCCACCCCACCGAACCCCAAATCCGCGACATCATCCGCCTCTACCAAGGGGAAGGGTGGTGGGAGGGGGGCGCGGACAATCCGGAGACCGTGCGGAAAATTATTGCGGGCAGCCATTGCTTTGTGGTTGTTACGGAAAATGATGCGGTCATCGGCATGGGACGGGCCATCAGCGATCGGGCCAGCGATGCCTATATTCAGGATGTGACGGTCCTGCCCGAGTTTCGGGGGAAAGGCATCGGCGTCCGCATCATCCGGATGATCATGGAACGGCTGAACGCTGACGGCATCGGCTGGATCGGCCTGATTGCGGAAAAAAACGCCCGGGCCTTTTATGAACCCCTGGGATTTTCCGTCATGCCCAACGCGGCGCCCATGTTGAAAAAACGATGAAACCAAGACAACGGAAAGACACTGAAAAAGATATGAAATTTAAACTGCTGGAACCCGACGACTTCGATACCTATACGCCCTATTTCAGGAATCAGTCCTATGATCTGTGCATTTATACGCTCCCGTCCCTCATTGTCTGGACCAACAGCCTGGCCCGGCATTTTGTAGCCATGCGGGAAGATATGCTCTTGATTTATATTGATTATCCAAAAGGGCACATTCCCCCTCACCTGATCATGCCCATATCGCCTGAGCGGGAAATCGACCCTGAAGAACTCTCGGCAATTTGTTCATCCACTGATTTTCAGACCATCAGCAATATCCCGGAATCCTACCTGGGCCGGTTTGGAAGCGAAAAGATCGCCCCTTTCTTTCAGATTGAGGAGCAGCCCGAATACGAGGATTATGTTTACAGGACCGAGGATTTAAGCTTTCTCAAGGGCAATAAATACGCCAAGAAAAGAAATTTGATCCACCAGTTTGAAAAAGAATATGTCGTTAAAAACCGGGTCACGGTCGAGAAGATGAGCGCCGCCACCGCAACGGAGTGCCTGATCTTTCTTGAGAAATGGTGCGAGGAGAAGGACTGCGGCGAAAACCGGGACAAAGGGCTGGCCAGTGAGCGGGAAGCGGCGATAAACGCGATTTTAAATATTGAGTCCATTGGTATTCAGGGGATTTTACTTAGGATCGACGGTGAAGTGAACGCTTTCGGCATGGCGTCAAACCTGAATCCGGAGACGGGGGTCCTTCATTTTGAAAAAGCCTTCAGCCGGGTCAAGGGGCTTTATCAATATTTCGACCGGGAATGCGCGAGACGCCTGTTTGGCGAATCGCCCCTGATCAACAAGGAAAACGATATGAGCATTCCGGAAATCGCCCATGCCAAAAATTCCTATTTCCCGCTGATGCGGGTCAAGTCCTTCAAGTTCACACTCGTGTGACGGCTATGTTCATCAGACCAACGGAGACCCCATGGCCCTCACCGGGAAAGATCTTTTGCCAGCTTGCGGTAGGCGGCGCGGCTGACGGACCTTCGTTCGTAAATAAGGGTTTCCCAGATGCCTGCTTCCTGGCGCTCGGCTCGAAGGGCCATTTTATATCGTCTGCTGTCTGATCCTTCTGTTTCGCAAAAGGATGTCGCCCGCTGAAACGGCCTTTCAGGGGAAAGGCGGAAAATGCCGGGCCCGAAGCGTTTGTACCAGAGCAGGGTGTGGGCCGTGGACAGGGAGCCTGCCCAGGGATAGGCGTGAAGCCAGTATGCGCGGGATAGTTTTTCGATGGCGGATTCTGTTCGATGCTCATCCCGTTCGGATGTTGAAGGGCTCTGCTCTTCGTAAAAAAGGGTTTTGACAAATTCATCTCCGGCAACCGTCCATATGTCGCTGATGCCGTATTCTCCGGGATGCCGGGCGATGCGGGAGCCGGGGACCAGATCGAACCTCCCGCAGATGAACAGCGAAATTTTTTCCCGGAGGGATTCGATGAATTTGATGGTGGCAAGGGCCTCCCGGCCGGTCTCACCTGGGAAACCCGTGAATGTCATGCATTCGGTGGCGATACCCGCACCGGCCAGACTGGAAATCGCCGATTGCATTTCCTCTAAAGAAACTCCTTTGTTGATCAGCGAAAGGATGCGTCTGGAACCGGATTCAACCCCCAGTGAAAACGC
>PCSG01000386.1 GCA_002772195.1 Desulfobacterales bacterium CG23_combo_of_CG06-09_8_20_14_all_51_8
TGGCAAAAAGAAGGGTGGCGGCGTTTAAAATGTCTTTTTTCTTTGACATAAGACGGTATGAAAATTTTTCAACATTCCCTGACGTTGTGGAAGTCTAAAACTGACTGATTGATCAGTCTTAATTTATTGTTTTTCGCGTGTCAAGAATTTTTGTATTTTTCTTTTGCATGATGGGGGGTTTTATGAATAATTAGGCAGTAAATTTAGTGACAATGAAAAAACGGGAGACGAATTTCATATGGGTGGATTTTTCGGGTGTGTGGCCCGGCGGGATTGCACACAGGATGTTTTTTACGGAACGGATTATCATTCCCATCTCGGAACCAAGCGGGGAGGGCTTGCCGTCGGCAACCGGGAAGGGATCAAAAAAATCATCAAAAACATCGAGAACAGCTATTTCCGGACAAAGCTGGAATCCGAGATCGCGGGTCTTTCCGGCCGAAAAGGCATCGGCGTGATCAGTGATACGGACTCCCAGCCCCTGATTATCAGTTCGCATCTGGGGACCTTTGCGATTGCCACGGTGGGGAAAATTAAAAATTTGTCTGAAATCGCTCAAAACGCCTTTCATGATAAAATCAATTTTTCGGAATCCGGCGAAAACGGCATTAACCCCACGGAACTGGTGGCCATGCTGGTCAGCCGGGGAAGCTCCTTTGCGGATGGCCTTAGCCATGCCCAGGAAACCATTCAGGGCTCCTGTTCCATTCTGCTGATGACGGAAAAGGGAATTTTTGCGGCCCGGGACCGGCTGGGCCGGACCCCCATTGTCATCGGCAGGAAACCTGAAGCGTGGGCCGCGAGTTTTGAAACCTGCGCGTTTTTCAATCCGGGGTATCAGATCGAAAA
Organism: Desulfobacterales bacterium CG23_combo_of_CG06-09_8_20_14_all_51_8; assembly: GCA_002772195.1. Taxonomy (GTDB): domain Bacteria; phylum Desulfobacterota; class Desulfobacteria; order Desulfobacterales; family Desulfosalsimonadaceae; genus SURF-3. The sequence goes on from PCSG01000386.1 coordinate 850, forward strand.
ATATCTCGGCCCCGGGGAAATCGTTTTTTTTGACGCCGATGCATGCACCCAGGTGAAAAAGCCCGGAGACCGGATGCAGATCTGCTCTTTTTTGTGGGTCTATTACGGATATCCGGCTTCCGGTTATGAGGGGATCAATGTCGAGGAGGTGCGATACCGGTGCGGGCAGGCCCTGGCCAGAAAGGACACGGTGGAGATCGATGTGGTTTCAGGAATTCCGGACTCCGGCATCGGTCATGCCCTGGGCTATGCCAATGAGCGAAAAGTTCCTTATTGCCGGCCTTTTGTGAAATACACCCCCACCTGGCCCCGCAGTTTCATGCCCCAGGACCAGGAATCCCGGGACCTGGTGGCCCGGATGAAACTGATTCCCGTCCGGGAGCTGATTGACGGTAAACGGCTGCTATTCTGCGATGATTCCATTGTGCGGGGGACCCAGCTCAAGGACAATATTCAGATGCTGTTTGATGCGGGAGCAAAGGAAGTGCATATGCGCACCGCCTGCCCCACCCTGATTTTTCCTTGCGAATTCTTAAATTTTTCCACCTCCCGGTCCACCCTGGACCTCATCGGGCGAAAAGTCATCCATGAAATTGAGGGCCCGGACTTTCTGGAAATCGGAAAATACGCGGTTTCCGGATCACCAGAAAATCTCGCCATGGCGGACCGCGTCCGGGACCGGTTGAAGGTGACCTCCCTGAAGTACCAGACCCTGGAAGATCTCGTGGCCGTCATCGGCCTGCCCAAGGAAAATTTGTGCACCCATTGCTGGGATGGCACGAGTTGTTTTTAAAATCCGGTTTGAAAATCCCCACGGATAGCTTGTGGCTGGAGATTAGCTATTTCAAATGGCCGACCCAGAGAGGGATGAGAAAAATATTAACCATGAGCAACTCGATCCAATTCTTCACGGATTACTTGACGAATAACTGCCTCATCGAGCGATTTTTCGTTTTTTGCGAGATATTCTCTAAGTGCCTCGTTAATCATTGTCTGGTATCCATAGCCTGCTTTATCCGCTCGCGCACGGAAATCATCAAGAATGTCCGCATCCAGGTACATTGTAACTCTGGTTTTCCCTTTTGTTGGAACAATCGGGCCTCTTTTGGCGTTTTTAAAATTATATTCTTTTTTCATATTGTTTCCTTTCCGCTGGTGTCGCTTTTCTGGCTGAAATCAAACGTATGATAGAAACATATGCATATATTATATGCATATGTCAATTATTTTAAATTTTGCAGCATCCATATACGCAACATATTAAATTAAATAATAAAAAAACTCATAAGGAGAAAGAATTCCATGCCCCGGTTAGAGGATATTAAAAAGGTAATGATCATCGGGTCTGGACCGATTATTATCGGACAGGCCTGTGAATTTGACTACTCCGGCACCCAGGCTTGCAAGGCCCTGCGGTCTCTGGGATATGAAATCGTGCTGGTGAATTCGAATCCGGCCACCATTATGACCGATCCAGGCATGGCCGATGTCACTTATATCGAGCCCTTAAATCTCCAGACCATGATCTGGATCATTGAAAAAGAGCGGCCGGACGCCCTGCTGCCGAACCTGGGAGGCCAGTCGGCCCTGAACCTGACCGCGGAGCTTGCCACCGCCGGGATTTTGGAAAAATACGGGGTCCGGATCATCGGCGTGAACTTAGGCGCCATCGAGCGGGGGGAAGATCGCACGGCCTTTAAGCAAACCATGGAGAAAATCGGCATTGACATGCCGAAAAGCAAGGCCGTGAACACCGTGGAAGACGCGGAAAAAGTGGCCGAGTCCCTGGGGTATCCCGTGGTGATAAGGCCCGCCTATACCATGGGCGGCACCGGCGGCGGCCTGGTCTATAATATCGAAGAACTCCGGAAAATCGCGGCCCGGGGGCTCGCCGCCAGCCTCGTCCACCAGGTTCTGGTGGAAGAATCCGTGCTCGGATGGGAGGAGCTTGAGCTCGAAGTGGTGCGGGACGCCAAAAACCAGATGATCACCGTGTGTTTTATTGAAAATGTCGATGCCATGGGCATTCATACCGGCGATTCCTACTGCACGGCCCCCATGCTGACCATATCCAAGGAACTCCAGAAGCGCCTTCAGGATTATTCCTACGCCATCGTCGAAGCCATCGAGGTCATCGGCGGCACCAACGTTCAGTTCGCCCATGACCCGGAAACCGGGCGGGTGGTGGTCATTGAAATCAACCCCCGGACGTCCCGGTCATCGGCCCTGGCATCCAAAGCCACGGGCTTTCCCATCGCCATGGTGTCCTCCCTTCTGGCCGGCGGCCTGACCATGGATGAAATTCCCTACTGGCGGGATGGGACTTTGGAGAAATACACGCCGTCCGGAGACTATGTGGTGGTGAAATTCGCCCGATGGGCCTTTGAGAAGTTCGAAGGGGTGGAAGACCGCTTAGGCACCCAGATGCGGGCCGTGGGGGAGGTCATGAGCATCGGCAAAAATTACAAGGAAGCCTTTCAGAAGGCCATCCGGTCCCTGGAAAACGGACGGTATGGCCTTGGATTTGCGAAGAATTTCAACAAACTTACCCTGGATGACCTGATGAACCGGGTCGCTACGCCCACCAGCGAGCGGCAGTTTATCATGTACGAAGCTCTGAGAAAGGGGGCGGATGTCGGCACTCTTCATGAACTGACCCATATCAAGGTCTGGTTTATCGAACAGATGAAAGAGCTGGTGGCCCTGGAGGAGAAAACCCTGGCCTTCAAGGGAAGCCTGCCGCCGGACGACTTGCTGGCCGATGCGAAAAAAGACGGGTTCGCGGATAAATACCTTGCCAAGCTGCTGGCGGTTCCCGAGAAGGAAATCCGTGAGCATCGGACGGCCCTCGGCGTCTGCGAGGCATGGGAGGCGGTTCCGGTCAGCGGCGTGAAAGACGCGGCCTATTATTATTCCACCTATAATGCCGAAGACTCCGTGCCGGTAAGTAAAAACCGGAAAATCATGGTGCTGGGCGGCGGACCGAACCGGATCGGGCAGGGGATTGAATTTGATTACTGCTGCGTGCACGCGGCCTTCGCCATCCGGGAAGCGGGACTCGAGTCCATCATGGTCAACTGCAATCCGGAAACCGTGTCCACGGATTATGACACATCGGATAAGTTGTATTTTGAGCCCCTGACCGTGGAAGATGTGCTCTCCATCTATGAGAAGGAAAAACCCGAGGGCGTGATTGTTCAGTTCGGGGGCCAGACACCCTTGAACATCGCCAAAGAGCTTGAGGAGGCCGGGGTCCGGATTCTGGGAACATCGCCGGACACCATTGATCTGGCCGAGGACCGGGATCGGTTCCGGCAGGTCATCAAAAAACTGGGCATTCCCCAGCCGGAATCCGGCATGGCCCATTCCGAAGAGCAGGCCCTGGCGGTGGCCGCGCGAATCGGCTATCCGCTGATGGTACGGCCGTCCTATGTGCTGGGGGGCCGTGCCATGATGGTGGTGTCGGATGAATCCATGCTGAAGCATTACATGGCCGCTGCCGTGGATGTATCGCCTGAGCGGCCGATTTTAATTGATAAATTCCTTCAAAACGCCATCGAGTCGGAAGCCGATGCCATCGCCGACGGAACGGATGCGTTTGTCCCGGCGGTCATGGAGCATATCGAACTGGCCGGTGTGCATTCCGGGGACTCGGCCTGCGTGATTCCGCCGGTGAGCATCCCCCACAAACATGTGGAGACCATCATTGAATATACCCGGAAAATCGCTATGGAGCTCAAGGTCGTGGGGCTCATGAACATCCAGTATGCTATTGCCGATGACACGGTGTATATTCTGGAGGCCAATCCCCGGGCTTCGCGCACCGTGCCTCTGGTTTCCAAGGTCTGCAATATTTCCATGGCCAGCATCGCCACCCGGATCATGCTGGGTAAGAAGCTTTCGGAATTTGATTTAAAACAAAAATCCATTCCGCACTTCGGGGTCAAGGAAGCGGTGTTTCCGTTTAACATGTTCCCGGAAGTCGATCCGGTACTGGGGCCGGAGATGCGGTCCACGGGCGAGGTGCTCGGGCTGGCGGATTCCTTTGGCCTCGCGTATTTCAAGGCCCAGGAAGCCACCAAGCTGGGGCTGCCCCTGGAAGGGTCCGTGCTCATCACCCTGGCGGATGCGGACAAAGCATCGGCCCGGGAGACGGCCCGGCTGTTTAAGGAACTGAATTTCAAAATTTACGCCACCAACGGCACCCATAAATTTCTGAAGGATCAGGGGATCGACTCCGAGCCCATCAAAAAACTCGGGTACGGCCGGCCGGATATTGTGGATGAGATCAAAAACGGCAATATTTCGCTCGTGATCAACACTCCCAGCGGAAAAGAAAGCCAGGACGATGATTCCTATATCCGCAAGGCCGCCATTAATTACAAGGTGCCCTACATCACCACCATTGCCGCGGCCCAGGCCGGGGCCAAGGGGATTCGCGCGCGACGCCAGGGAATTTCCATGCCCAAGTCGCTTCAGGAATATCATGGGGATATTAGATAGGCTGAAGGCAGACTGAAGGTAGAAAGTAAAAGATAGGAGATAGAAGAAAAAAGAAGAGGTTGACGGGCGCTTGAGTGAAGCATCCGTCAACCTTTTTTTATGAAAATTCGATGGGTTAATGCGGAAATAGGAAAATATAAAAATGGATCATTGGTAGGGTGGATTAGCGCAGCGTAATCCACCAATATTACGGAAGCTGAGCCATTTTGTCATAATCAATGGCTTTGGCGTAATCCTTCAGATCTTTATCCGTGATCCCGTTACCTTCCACCTTCACCAGGAACCGATTGGCGACGACGATCTGGACGTCCCCCTCTTTGGTGTCGGGGTCGAATTTCACAATGGCTTTCTGTTTTTATTCTTGTTTAATGAGGGTTTAAATTAACGGTTACTCTTTCAGTTCGATAATTGCAGGCGTAACAGCGCCGTCTTTTATTTCAAGTATGCCCACCGATACCGGCAGGGTCAATCGTTTGGGACCTGCGCTGCCCGGGTTGATGTATAAAACCCCTTCTTTGTATTTGATTTCAGCCCGGTGGGAATGGCCGGACACCACCAATTGAAAACCGGCCGCGGCCGGGTCTAAATCCAGCTGCTCCAGATCATGGCATACGTAAATGGAAATACCATCGATTTCAACGATTTCATATTTTGGAAGGGACCTGGGACCGTAAGGTTTGTCCATGTTGCCCCGCACCGCGAAAACCGGGGCGATCTGTTTCAGGGAGGCGATGATTTCCGGCGTGTCGATATCCCCGGCGTGAATAATGGCATCAACCCCGGCCAGGGCTGTGAGGGCGCTGGCCCGCAGCAGGCCGTGGGTATCGGATATCAGTCCGATGCGTTTTTGGTCGATGCGTTTTTTGTTATTTTCCATTAACTGAAAAACCGGAAACAGTTCTTGTAAAAGGGGTTTCTGTATTAAAAGATTGAAGTATAGTCGAATGAGTTTTTTGATTCAACACAGAAATTAAAGAGGGAAATCCAGAGTCACTTTCCCACGATCAGGATCGACCGGGCTCCAAACGAACTTATTCGCAGAACGCTTAACGCATAGATTTCACTTTAAAATGGGTCAAAAGTCCTTGAAAAATGCCTTGCGTTTTTTTAGGATATATTTCATTATTCTGAATTATTCCCTTTTCGCAATCCAAATGGCATTAACCGACGACCCCCTTTTTTTCTTCTCCTTTTGGTAAGAAGGACGGAGTGAGAGGAAGGGGGCCTGTCACAATG
>PCSG01000357.1:0-147 GCA_002772195.1 Desulfobacterales bacterium CG23_combo_of_CG06-09_8_20_14_all_51_8
TTTATCAATTCAGGCATGGCCCTGGTGAATTTTGTGGGCCATGGGGATGTGACCCGCTGGGGAGCCGAACCGGACGGAGGCGGGGATTTTATTTTCGCGCCCGAAGACATCGAAGACCTGACCAATCAAAATTCCCTGACGTTTGTT
>PCSG01000357.1:212-6876 GCA_002772195.1 Desulfobacterales bacterium CG23_combo_of_CG06-09_8_20_14_all_51_8
AATGGGTCATGGCAAAGGATGCGGGAGCTGTGGCGTGTTTTGCCCCCAGCGGCCTGTCCCACCAGTGGGAGCATGAATTCATCAGCAACCGGATTTTTTCAAGGATTTTTCTGGACGCGGAAAACCGTCTTGGAGACGTGGCGTTCGAATCTAAAATCGACGCTTACTACAGCGGCGCGTCGGATCAGGTGCTGGTCTCGTTTAATCTGATCGGCGACCCCGCCACCCGGCTGGCCATCGGCCGGGACCCTGCCGATCGGGTGACGGTCCATGCCGTCACCGCATCCGCCGGCACCGGCGGCGCTATTTCGCCATCCGGCGAGACCCTGGTGTTTGACGGTGCCGACCGTGCGTTCACCATCACCCCGGCAGCCGGGTATAAAACTTCCACCATAACCGTTGACGGCGTATCCCAGGGGCCGGTGGCAGCCTATACGTTTGCGGATGTCACAGCCGACCATACCATCGCCGCCGTCTTTAAAGCGGAAAAATCCTCCGGCGGTGGGGGGTGCTTTATTCGGAGTTTGATGGAGTGACGGAGGTTGGTTTTTATAATCACATCTCCACTTCCAGCAACATGCCGGACTCTATTGTAAACTCATCCGTCAGGGTCTGACGGGCGCTTTCATGCTGGCTTTCCCACCAGTCCAGACGGTAACGGCCGGGCGGGACCGGCACCGGGTCCCATGTTTCTTTGATGGCGATTTCATGGCCGTTGTCAAGATTCACCAGAAAAATCCCATAGGGCGGCTTCGCCTCCGGGGCATGGATAAACTTGAGGCCGGAATTTATCGGGACTTTTGCAAATTCGTGTTCAGGGATAACGATTGCACCCCATACAATTTCATTGTGCTGGTGTTCCGTGGGCCGCAAGATCAGTGTGTAAGTGCCGGGCGGGGCAAGCTGGGGAGCAAGGTTTTTCCAGTATCCCAGCATGTCGCCGGTTTGAGTTTTCAAACCATAATAATAGCACTGGGTCGGCGCCCACTCGGCGGGTTGCAGCACCAGCCCGGAATCAGCCATGATTTCATTGAGCCTGCCGCTTTCCACGGTGATCTGTCCCAGAATGACCGGATGTGATTCATGCTCGCTCTGGTGCCAGAAAATCCCGTAGGTACCTGCGGGTGCGACTTGGGGCGTTCCCACTTCTTCGGTTATCCAGAAGGGGGTGGCCTCGCCCGGCATCACCAGACCCCAGTGACGCGGGACGTCAATTCCATCGGGAATGCTGATGCGCACACCCGTGTCAATGGGAACTTCCACTGTTTTTCCGGATTCGACCTTTACGACCGCTGTCAGTAATGTATCCACATGACCATGCTCGCTCTGACGCCAGAGGATCTGGTATTCTCCGGCTTTGGCGCGGAGCTGGTCCTCTTTGCCGGATGCCTTGACTTCGCCGGTTTCCGTATCCGCAAGCGCCCAGGATTGCGGCGGCATCTTCACCCAGGCGGCGGGTTTGAGTTTGACAACACCCGGACCGGCGATGCGCAGGGTTCTGGATGGGGCCGTTTCCGCCTGAACGCCTTTGACCTGGGGCGGCTCAGGCACCGGTGCTTTTGTAATAACCGCGGTCTTCAGCAGGGAGAGCGCTTCCTTGAGCTGACGGATATCATCGGCCTTGAAAAAACGACCGTTTCCGGCCCGGGCGATGCATTTCATCTGATCCGCGGCATCCGCATCCACATCAAACCCCACCACATGAATGACGACCTTAATCCCTTTTTCGACCAATTCGGCCGCCACCTGGCAGGGATCCCCCATGCAGGTTTCAATGCCGTCGCTGATGAGAATAACCGTAACCAGGTCTTCTTTCCCGGCCAGGATTTCACCGGCCCTGATGAGCGCCCCGCTGATGGGGGTTTTCCCTTTTGCGTTCAAGGTATCGACCCGGGAAACCATGTCCGTCCTGGATGTGCCGGAATCAACGATCATTTCAAGATCCCCGCAGTCGCCCTTGCGCCGGTGACCATAGGCCATCAAGCCCACATCAACGGTATCCGGCACTTCGGAAAAGAGTGAGAGGAGCGCTTCTTTCGCCACGACGATTTTGGGTCTGCCATCCACCCGGCCCCACATGGAACCGGAGCAATCCAGAATAAACAGCATTTCTTCGGATGCGGCGGCGGCAAGAGGCATCATCGCCATCATCAGAATAACGGCCATCGTCAAAACAGGCTGGAATTTCCGGGCCGGTTGATTCCGGGGGTTTTGGTTGCTGCGCATGGTGTGCCCCTCCTAAACAGTGTGATGATCAGTCTTGACAATATCGTAAAAAGTCAAAAAAACAACTTATTGTCATTCCGGCGAAAGCCGGAATCAAGCAATTCCAATATGTTCTGGATGCCGGATCAAGTCCGGCATGACGGAATCCGACTTTTTACGGGCGCATCAGTCTTAAATTAATAATCCATTTTATCATAGAAACAAATTCATGAAACAGAAAAATATCATAAATTTTATAGAGTTGTTATTTTTTTTCGGCTATGCCAAAATATAGCGAACAGATTGACTTTCGCCCATTGAATTGCATCTATAAAGGTTCTGAAAATGCCTATGATTGAAGACATTCAACAAGCCTTGCGAAACATGGCGGACCCTGAAATCGCCGCGCACTCCCGGCGGTTTTTTAAAACCGGCGAAGGCCAGTACGGAGAAGGAGATGTATTCTTAGGCATCCGGGTGCCGGATTTGCGGAAAATTGCCCGGACCTTTAAGGACATTTCCCCTGGTGTCTGCGCCGGGTTGCTCGTATCCCCGTATCATGAGGAGCGGATGGTCGCTCTCATCGTTCTGGTCGACCGATTTCAAAAGGCGGGGCTGAATGATCGGGAATCGATTTATCATTTATATATGAATAACATCCGGTACGTGAACAACTGGGACCTGGTGGACGTGTCCGCACCTGCCATTGTCGGCGGGTATTTTCTATACAAAGATCCCCGGCCCCTGAAGGATCTGGCGAAGTCCCCGATTCTTTGGGAGCGCCGTATCAGTATGGTCAGCACCTGGGCCTTTATCCGGAGGGGTCAACTGGATTTAACCTTCCGGATCGCCGAAATATTAATTGGCGATTCTGAGGATCTGATTCACAAGGCCGCGGGATGGATGCTCCGGGAGGCGGGGAAGCGGGAAGAGCCCACCCTGGAAGATTTTTTAAAGCGTCATTACCAAAAAATGCCCCGGACCATGCTGCGCTATGCCATTGAAAAACTTAGTGATGAAAGACGCCGGGCGTATTTGGAGGGGCGGATTTAGCAATCTGTTCAATCCACCATACTTTCAATAAGATGCTGATTGAGGTGAATCATGTCTGACAAATTTACGGTGATTGTCGCCGGCGCAGGGCCCGGAGGCTGCATATTCGCCAGAGACCTTGCAAAGGCCGGCATCGATGTGACGGTTTATGAAAAGGGCGATTATGAAACTATCGGCCACAACTGGTCGGACGCCATGGAGCGATCTGCCCTGGAAGCAACAGGGTTTGCCGCGCCTTTTGAAGGCTCGGTAAATACTGGCCCGCTGGTCAAGTCAAAAGACGCCGCTGGAAATCCCGCCGGGATTTATGAACAGCATGCCTATCCTTATATGGAAGTCTGGGCGCCTGATTATTCCAGCCGGAAGACGGTCAATTTCAGATATGTGACGACCGACAGAAGGGCGCTCGGGAAACTCCTGGTGGATCAGGCAAGGCGGGCCGGCGCGGATGTGCTGTTTCAGCATGAAGTGGTCGACGTCATCCTTGCCGGAGGAAAATCCCTCGGAGATGTTGAGGTAACAGGCGTTGTCGTCAAAGACCTGGAAACAGGCGAAGCCAGAAGCCTTCAGGCGGACATTGTTGCGGACGACACCGGGTTTAACGCCATTTTAAGGACAAAACTCCCTTCATCCACCGGCATTGCGGGAAAGTTTTCAAACGAAGAATTCGCCATGGTTCACCGGACGGTCCGCAAACGGAACAAGGACGTTATAGACCCCGTCGCAGACCATTACCGGTATGGCTACAACATGGGTTACCAGTGGATTCAATATCTGAATGAAGATGAGATCGACACCGGCGCGGGCGTAAGACATGACCCGAAGAATCCCGACCCGAAAGACATCGTAGAGGAATTCATATCAAGGCACCCCTCCATTTCAGATGAAGTCATTCGGGGCGGCGGCGGGCTCTGTCTGGTCGGCCGTTCACCGGCAAGTCTTGTCGCCGGGGGTTTTGTCGTGATCGGCGACGCCGCATCGCAGACCATCCCCATGACCGGCTGCGGCGCGGGCGGGGCTATGATGGGCGGCAAGTTCGCCGCCGAGGCCGTTATTGCGGCCGCATCAAAAGGGAAAAATGATTGTGACGCCTTGTGGGAATACAACCGGCAATGGTTTGTCGGCTCCAAAAGAGGGGCGAACTATGCGGGCCTGACCGCATTAAGGAATATCCTGCAGGACCTCACCCATGACGATATCTCGTTCCTGTTTCGAAAAGACATCTTAAGCAACGAGATGCTCACCGACTCCATTAACGGCATATTCACTCTGCCCGACCTGCCGACAATGCTGAAAACATTGGGCGGCGGCATCACCCGGCCGGGACTGCTGCTTAAACTGAACGCCGCAACAACCGCCGGGACAAAAATATTCAAACATTACCTTGCCTATCCGCCCGAATGGGACGCCGCCCGATTCGAGGCCTGGAAAGTTAAAGCGGACCGGCTTTTCGCAGCAACCGTGAAGTGATTCTTTTGCCGATTAATTGATGTAACTATCGCGGAGAGATGAAAGAAATGCTTTTAAAAAAAATTCTGCTGACCGGCCCTACGGGATTTATCGGGAAGCGCCTGCTCTATAAACTCGATGAAATGGGATATTGGGTGCGCTGTCTGGTAAGGCGGGGGGAAACCCTGAATTTGAAAATTCCCCTGACCCGTGAGCCGGAAATTGTTTACGCGGATCTTCTGGACCCGGATTCCCTGTCCGCTGTCCTGGATGGCATGGACGCAGCCTATTATCTGGTGCATTCCATGGGCGGCCGCAGCATCCGGCAGACCCTGGCGTTTGCGGAAAAAGACCGGCGGGCTGCGGAAAATTTCAGGCAGGCCGCCGATCGTGCGGGGCTTGCCCGGATTATTTACCTCGGCGGCCTTGGGGACGCAGGGGACCGTCTGTCTCATCATCTGGCCAGCCGCCATGAAGTGGCGCGGATTCTTCAGTCGGGAACAGTCAAAACCACGGTGCTTCGGGCTGCTGTCATCATCGGTGCCGGTGGCGCGTCGTTTGAAATCGTGCGGTATCTGGTGGAGCGGCTTCCGCTTTTGCTATGTCCCAAATGGGTGTACACCGAATCCCAGCCCATCAGTATCGACAATGTGCTTGCTTATTTGTCCGGATGTATGGAGGCGCCTGAAACCGCCGGCCGGTCCTTTGACATCGGCGGTCATCAGATCGTCAGCTACGCGGATCTGATGCGGATGTACGCCCGGGTCCGGGGGCTGAAGCGGTCCATTATCGGTGTTCCACTCGTGCCCATCCGGTTTTCCGCCTACTGGGTCAACCTGATCACCCCGGTTCCGGCGGGTGTGGTGCTTCCCCTGGCCGAAGGCCTTCGCAACAAGGCCATTTGCCGGGAAAACACCATCCGGAAATTGATTCCCATTTCCCTGACGTCCATGGAAACCGCCATCTGCAATGCGCTTGCCGAAGAGGCCGAAGGGCCTGGAAAACTTTTGTCTCAGCAGGCGTGTTTTCTGCCGGAGGATCTGACATGATCATAGAAGCCGCTGTCCAGATCCATGCCCCCTTGCAGCGGGTATGGGACGTATTCGCCGATATCCGCCACTGGAAAGACTGGAATCCGGTTTGCCGGGAATGCCGGTTTGAAGCGGGCAGCGCACTTGTCAAAGGAGCCTGCATCTCCTTTGAACTCAGCCCCGTCATCCTTCCCATGCGCATCGCGCCAGTGGTGACCCACTGCGAGCCTGGGAAAAAAGTGGTCTGGACCGGCTCCCGCCTGGGAATCCATGCGGTTCATGAATTTTATTTCACGGAAAATGCCAATGGCGTGGAATTAAAAAGCATTGAATATTTTACGGGGCCGATGCTGATTTTCGCCAGAATGATCCGGGTCCCGGCCCGGCTTCACGGGTTGACCATCCGGCTGCTCTATGCCATCAAGGATGCGGCGGAGGCTGTTAGATAACACCAGGAAGAATTTGGCGTCTTCCCGGACAATGTGGTTGGTGATCACGTCTTGGGCTTGTACATTCTGAAAAGATCAAACATCAGGGATTCCTTTCAATTACCGTTTCATAATCAAGAGATTCGCGGCCAGGGCGATAAAAACCGTCCCCGCGATGCGGTTTAACATCAACTGGGTTTTGTCGGACCGGAACAGCCATTCCTGGATATATCCGGCAAGAAGGGCCACGGCCCCGAAAATCAGAACAGTGGCGACGATGAAGATGCCGCCGAAGCACACAAGTTGGAGCGTCAACGACCCCCGGGCCGGGTCCGCGAACTGGGGCAGAAACGCCAGAAAAAAAACGGACACCTTGGGGTTGGTGATGTTCATGATAATTCCCCGTCGGTAGAGCTTCAGGTAATCGCGCCCGGTGTTCTGTCCCGGCGTGATCTGGGCAGCCTGCGCCCGGAAAGCGTGCCAGGCCAGAAACAGGAG
>PCSG01000295.1:0-3943 GCA_002772195.1 Desulfobacterales bacterium CG23_combo_of_CG06-09_8_20_14_all_51_8
CCCCGCCGCAGGCATGTCCCTCATCGTTGTGGAGACGGCAAGCCCCGGCTTATCCGTAAGCCGCGTCAGCCAGAATTTAGGGGGCCGCATGCTGCCCTTTTGCGATCTCGCCTTTGACAACGTCCGGGTGCCTGGCGCTCATCTCATCGGTAAACCAGGCAGTGGTTATGCGCTGACCCAGAATTTTTTCACGGAAAACCGGATCCAGATCGCAGGCCTTGCCTTGGGAACCGCCCAGGGTGCTTTTGACCGGGCTTTAGCCTATGTCAAGCAGCGGGAACAATTCGGGAAAAAACTGGCTCAGTTCCAAGTCACCCGCCACAAACTGGCGGAGATGGCGGCAAGCATAGAAACCGCGCGCTACCTGACCTACCACGCGGCCTGGCGTTTTGATCAAGGCAAGGTCGAGCCCCATCAGGCGTCCATGGCCAAACTGATGGCAACCCGCGCCGCCATGTCGGTCGCGGACGAGGCGGTTCAGCTCCTGGGAGGCTACGGGTACATGACCGAATATGAGGTGGAACATTTTTTCCGGGACGCCAAGCAGGCGGAAATTTTCCAGGGGACGCCGGCCGCGCAGAAAGATATCATTGCGGACGGCATTATCGGGAAACTCAAATAAATAATTGCCAGACAGGGAGCACAGCATGGAAATTTTAAAATATACGGACGAACATCATGAGTTCCGAAAGCGGCTGAGAACTTTTATGGAAACAGAGGTCATCCCGAATATAGATCAGTGGGAAACGGACCATATCGTTCCCAAGGAAGCCTGGCGTAAAATGGGCCGGGCCGGTTTTCTCTGCACCTGGGCATCAAAGGAATACGGGGGTCAGGGCCTGGATTTTCTGTATTCCGTCATCAGTACCGAAGAGATGGCGAAAACCAATCATACGGGCCTTGCGGCCATGCTCCACTCGGATATCATCGTCCCCTACATCAATTCCTTCGGTTCCGAGGCCCAGAAAAAAAAATACCTGCCCGGATGCATTTCCGGCGACATCATCACGGCCGTGGCCATGACCGAACCGGACGCCGGCAGCGATCTGGCCGGGATGCGGAGCACTGCGGAGATGGATGGGGATGAGATCATCATCAACGGCGCGAAAACCTTTATTTCCAACGGCATCAACGCAGACCTGGCCATTGTCGCCGCCAAAAATCCTCTGGAAGAAAACCCCTATCAGGCCCTATCCCTCTATCTGGTGGAAGACGGCACGCCTGGATTTACGCGGGGCCGGCATCTCGACAAAATGGGCTTCCACAGCCAGGATACCGCGGAGCTTTTCTTTTCCAACTGCCGTATCCCCAAAGAAAACATTCTGGGTCAGCCGGGCATGGGATTTATCATGCTCATGCAAAAACTTCAGCAGGAACGGCTGATGTGCGCCATCGGGGCACAGGCCGCCGCCGAACTGATGCTGAAATGGACCATTGACTACTGCAAAACCCATCATGACGCCGCCGGAAAACCCTTTTCCAAATCCCAGGCCACTCAGTTCGCTCTCGTGGAAATGATGACCGAGATTAAAGTGGGCCGGGCGTTTATCGACAAGCTCATCTGTGAACACGCAGCCGGGGAAAACGTGGTGGTGGAAACCTCCATGGCCAAATACTGGACCACGGATCTTGCCAAGAATTTGGCCAGAAGGTGCCTGGACCTGTTCGGCGATTTCGGCCTGACCGAAGACTGCCCTCTGGCCCGGGGATTTCGGGACGTGCGGGTCATGTCGATTTTCGCCGGCACCAACGAAGTCATGAAGGGCATTGCGGCGAAATTCATGGGACTGTAGCAGACTGTTGAAAAACCTGTTGCGCTTGCCCCTGCGGCGGTGAAATTCTCCTCCGAGCTCGAAGGGTAGCGCAGCCATTCGCTATTCATAAAAAAACAACCATTGGTAACAAACCATGATATCTTGGGGGAAAACCTAATGAAAGAATTTAGCGTCATAATTGAAAAAGATGAGGATGGATATTTTATTGCCTCTGTACCGTCGCTCCGCGGCTGTCATACACAGGCAAAATCTCTCGATACATTAATGAAGAGGGTTAAAGAGGCGATTGAGCTTTGCCTTGAGGTGGAACAGCCAATATCCAATGAATTTATTGGCGTACAAAAAGTGGCGGTCAACGCATGACCTCGTTTCCAACAATAACAGGCAGTCGGCTAATTCGTGTCTTGAGGAAGTTTGGGTTCGAAGTAATCCGCGTAAAAGGCAGCCATCATTTCCTGCAACATCAAGACGGACGATGCACAGTTGTTCCGCTGCACCGAGGAGAGAGCATAGGTCGTGGGCTTCTTGCCCAAATTTTGCGAGACTGTGAACTCACAAAGGAAGAATTGCAAAAGAAGCTTTAAAAGGACTTCTCTGATGAAAAAAGCATTGGTGACCGGGGCCGCCGGGTTTATCGGCTCCCATGTGACGGCTCAGCTTCTGGAGAAAAACATTGAGGTGCGGGCGCTGATCAAGCCCGGTGAAAACACGATCAACCTCAAAGGCCTGGACGTCGAAATCATGGAAGGCGACATTCTGGACAAAGGGAAGGTTGCAAAAGCCATCCAGGGGGTGGACACGATTTTTCATCTGGCGGCCATTTACGCCATCTGGATGCCGGACTGGAAATGGATTTACGAAGTCAATCTGGCGGGCAGCCGGAATGTGTTATGGGCCGCCTTCAAAGCCGATCATATTGATCGGGTGGTGTACACCAGCTCTATTGCCGCCATCGGCACAACACCGGATAAAACCCCGAGCAATGAAAAGACCCCGTTTAATCAATACGATCTCGGCAGTCATTATGTGCTGACCAAATACCTGTCTCAGCAGGAAGCCCTGGGATTTGCGCAAAACGGCCTGGATCTGGTGGTGGTGAATCCGGCGTTTCCCTTCGGCGTCAATGATATCGGCCCGACCCCCACCGGAAAGCTCATCATCGACATTTTATCCGGGCTGAACCGAACAGCATTTAAAGGGGGATTTAATGTCGTGGATGTCCGGGACGTGGCGAAAGGGCATATCCTGGCCGCGGAACGGGGAAAAACCGGCGAATGTTACATCCTGGGCAACCGCAATGTCACGGCTCTGGAATTCATGAACATGGTCCACAAAGCCAACACGGGCAAAGAAAAAAAATTTATCCCCACGGTCCCGGT
The DNA here is from genome assembly GCA_002772195.1 of Desulfobacterales bacterium CG23_combo_of_CG06-09_8_20_14_all_51_8. Classification (GTDB taxonomy): domain Bacteria; phylum Desulfobacterota; class Desulfobacteria; order Desulfobacterales; family Desulfosalsimonadaceae; genus SURF-3. The sequence continues at coordinate 3,155 of PCSG01000295.1, forward strand.
CAGTATTTTAAAAGGCGGAACCTATGCCCTTTCCTTCTGGGCGGACCGCGTCAGCCATAAGCCTCCCCTGTCCACGCCGGTGGAGGTGGCCTATGCCGCCAACTACCTCTATGTGGACAACACCAAGGCGAAAACGGAGCTGGGAATGGACTTCCGGCCGGTGGAAGACTCCATCAAAGAGGCCATTGAGTGGTTCAAAAAACAAAAGATGGTCTAACCCCTTTAACCTGGAGACACGCCTGATCGTTTACCCGCCATGCGTTCATCCGTTCATCTGGGCAACCACCTTTAAAATAGCGGCGGCGATTTCCTCCGGCACTTCTTCCTGAAGAAAATGACCCGCCCGGGTTTGGGTGACGTTTGCATGGGGCAGGAGTTCGGATACCCGCTTCAATAACCGCCCGAGAATGGGATCTTTATCACCCCAGACAATTTCCGCAGGACCGCTGAAAGATTCGGCCAGGGCCTGACATTTTCGAAGCCCTGAAACCGATGGATGGGTCATGTCATCCGGCACCATCCGGGCCATGGCCAGGGGGGCGATATTCTCCTAGAATCTGCGCAGCGGGTACTGATATGCCCTTGCCGTGTTGCCGCTGATGCTGGCCGGATTTCCCTGGGCCCGGTGCAGCATGTTCTGGGGAAACCCGAAGCCCCGGAACACCAGGGTGCTGATCACCGGCATCCGGCTGAATTTATGAAACACCGTGGGCTTGAATCCCGGCCGCGGGGGCGCGATGGCGGTGTTTAACATCACCAATCCTTTCAGCAAATGGGGCCGGTCCGCCA
>PCSG01000295.1:3951-6657 GCA_002772195.1 Desulfobacterales bacterium CG23_combo_of_CG06-09_8_20_14_all_51_8
AGCCCGATGGGGCCGCCCCAGTCCTGACCCACAAAAATCAGTCCCTCCACATCCAGCCCATCAATGAACGCGCCAATCCACCGGGCGTGGTTTTCCAGGGTGTGATCATCCATGGACCCCGGCTTGCTGGAAAACCCCAGCCCGATGAGATCCGGGGCGATGCACCGGATTTCCTCTCCGGCTAGCCGGTTCATGATTCTTCGGTACAAGAGCCCCCAGGTGGGATTGCCGTGGAGCATGAGCACTGGAAATCCCTGGCCCGATTCCGTCACGTGCATGATTTGCCGGTCATCCACGGCAACGGCGTAACGGATATTGTTTTTCGGCAGCATCTTGCTGATCCACAGGGGCATGTCCGGGGGCTGAAGGGGCGTCATGGGGTTTCCTTTTCGTATGAAATTTACACGAGCATCGAACTTTTAGATAATACAACAGGACCTTTAAAAAAATAAACAACATTTAATGAAAATTTACGCCGATCCGCATTTTTTTGGGGCGGGCCATCCTTGCGCTCACGCCTTTCAGCCCATGGTTGATTAACGCCGATGGCCGTGCTATGAAAAAATTGTTCATGAGACACTTATGCCAAATCCCATACGCCGCCGTTTTCCAGGCAAAACCTGATCAAATTCTGGCTGGAAGCGAACCAAAAAAACCACTGGAAAGGACCCGCCGGAGCCCCTCCCCTGCCCGGCGACGCTTACCTTGAAACCATGGGCATGGTCCGAACCCTGGCCGTCATCACGGCGGCTTTGTCCGGCGCGGGCCTGGCCTGGTCGTTGCTGTCTTACAGCGGCACGGCCCCCATCAATATTTTCACTTGCGTCTGGGTGCTGCTTGTTCCCCAACTGGCTCTGCTCGTGATCCTGGGCTTGTCCCTGTTGGTTTCCCGGGCAGGGGTGGCCCCGGTCTTTAAGGGTTTTTATCCGCTGCTCGCAGCTCTCTTCCGGCGCCTGATCATGAGCGTAAAAAAGGCTGGCGAAACTTCCCTGACCGGAGGTCAGCGACTCTCTCTCCAGGCCATGGCCGGTTTCGTGGGCCGTCAGGCGAGCCTTTACGGACCGGTTTTTTTCTGGCCGATCTTTCTTCTGGCCCAGATTTTTACGGTATTTTTTAATCTGGGAATTCTCTGTGCGACACTTCTTAAACTCGCCATCACGGATCTCGCCTTTGGCTGGCAGTCCACCCTGCATCCGACTCCGGAGACGGTTTATCATTTGATCGATGCGTTTTCCATGCCCTGGTCCTTTATGCCCGCCGCCCATCCCACCCTTGCCCAGATTCAGGGAAGCCAGATGATTCTCAAAGACGGCATGGTGCATCTTTCCACCTTGGATATTGTCTTTTGGTGGCCGTTTCTATGCCATGCCCTTGTATGGTATGGAAATGGAAATCCTGCGGCTCACGGGTCTGCCGCGCATGGCGGTCATCAACAACAAGGAAAAACATCGGCCGGAATTTATCGAAGACTGGAAAGCCGAAGCCCGGAAGCATTTCAACACCATCCGGCTGTTTGACGCCCAGCGGGCCACCTATGCGGAGCGGATCGATCTTCTGGAAAGCCTTAAAAACATTGATCCGGACTGGCGACCCCCGCTTGAGGAAGTGATTTCAGCATTCAAGCAGGACTGGCGCCGCCGCATTGAAGATACGGTGAGCACTATCATGGATTTACTGACGGCGGCGGCCCGGCACAAGGTAACACAAACCTGCCAAGATGAGTCGGCCCTTCCCCAGGTCAAAAAGCAGCTTCAGGAACAATTCAAAACCGATTTGGACCGATTTGAAAAATCCGCCCACAAAACCATCCGGCGGCGATTCAAGCACAATATTTTTAATTATGAACTGCCCCCCCCAATCCATTGTCCATGAAGACCTGTTTTCCAAAAAATCATGGCGGGTTCTGGGGATGAAACAATGGCAAATAGCGGCGGCCGGGGCCGCGGGGGGTAGCGCTGTAGGCGCGAAAATCGACCTGGCCCTGGCCGGTCAGGGGGTGGGGATTTCAACGGCCGGCGGCGGACTCATCGGGGGGCTCATCGGCGGCGGATCAGCGGCCCTGGGCGCCCGTCAGGCCACTTCCGCAAAAGTCAAAGGCTTGACTTTGGGTCGCCTCAAGGTCCAGGTAGGCCCGGTGAAAAACGACCAAATGCTCTATGTGCTTCTGGACCGGGCCTTGATCTATTTTTCCCATGTCATCAACTGGGCCCACAGCCGCCGGGACCAGCCGGAACCTTCCGGATCATCTTCCAATAGTGGGAAAAAAGGCTTTACCGCCCAATGGGACGCCTCAACGAGAAAACTTTTTTCCCGGTTTTTCATTGCCGCGAAAAAACAGGACGGGATTAAAATAGCGGCTGAAAAACCCAAGGCTGCAGCGTTTCTTTCGAAAACCCTCACGGACATATCGGAACTGAAACAGCCGGCGGCGTAAATTTCACCGCCCCCCGCCCCTGCCTTCAAACCTCGATCCGCCAGCACCGATGTATGGTCCTGCTTTTGCGCACATAATCCTCGGGAATGGTTTGGGCTGTGATTTCCTTCACCTCCCGGACATCCAGGGCCGCCATGCGGGGATGAAAATCCTGGTGATTGGTTGAAAAAAAGATCATGGACCCGGGCCGCATCACAGCCACCACCCGGATCAGAAGTTCCGGATGGTCCGTCAGGATATCAAAGGACGCGTTCCGGCTTCGGGTGGCGGAA
>PCSG01000311.1:0-892 GCA_002772195.1 Desulfobacterales bacterium CG23_combo_of_CG06-09_8_20_14_all_51_8
GCAAGCGGCGGCCCGGAAAAACCGGCCCATGGATCTGTCGGATATCACGGTTGTGGGGGAAAAAATCGCGGATGTGGCCGCCTTTCATGCTTATGATTTTGAGTACAGCGACACGGAAGACGGTGCCATGCCCGCGCCTATGGCCAAACAGGGCATCCGGGGACTTTATTACCATAAATACGATTTGAGTATGTGTACCTATTGTTCCGGTTTAAACGGCCTGGTGCTGTCCGCCATCCGGTATGCCTGGAAAGGCAGGCCCTGGGACAAGGTCGAGGTGCTGACCGGCAAGAAAATGCAACCTACACCGGGCATGAAAAAAACCATTCTTCTGGGCCAATGCATGAGCAGGCTGCACAAGGATAACCCGGTGATAAAGGAAGCCATTCCCATCAAGGGATGTCCGCCGGACCCCAAGGATATCATCCAGGCCCTGCATCAGGCGGGAATTGATGCGGACCCGGCCTTGTTTGAAAAGGCGGACCAGTTGCCGGGGTTTTTCATGGCCCGGTATCAGGATAAACCGGAATTCGACGAGGCGTTTTTCAGGATTGAATAGGGTCGCGCTTCCCCCGATTTTTTCCGGAACTGGGCGATTTGCCGGGAAACCGCCACCAGTTCGCCGGTTTCATCCCAGACTTCGCCGTCTTCCTCAAGAATGCCGCTCGTGATGAACCGGGTCCGGAAAATGCATTTCAGCCACGGGGTTTGGGGCAGGTTTCGGATATTGATGGAAAATTCAATGGTGGGCACCCAGGCCGTCATCCCGTGGCTCGCAAATACCGGGGGCGGGAACGCATCGGCCGCCAGGAGCACGGACAAGGCGTCAAACGGGCGGTCACCCACAAACCGGATCCAGCCTTTGTGCTCTGAAACATTAACCAAAGACCCG
>PCSG01000311.1:931-7520 GCA_002772195.1 Desulfobacterales bacterium CG23_combo_of_CG06-09_8_20_14_all_51_8
ATGCAGGTGTCTTTTGCCGCCAGTTCCGGCGGGTTTTTTTCGTAATGTCTTTCCCCCGGATCTGTCGTCCCATCGGCGAAGGTGGCCATGGCCCGGATCTTTTCCTTGCCCGCCTGAATCAGCCGGGCCTGCCAGCGTTCAAAACTGGCGGATTGATTGATGTTTTCAATTAAAATGTCAGCATCTCCGGGCAGGGTTTTGGCAAGATAGGCGGCGGTGGTGATCAGCAGCGATTTCTTGCCGCTACGCTTTTCCATGGCGCCTGCCACCAGGGCCATGAGATAGCCGCCGTTGGGATTGCCGTTGATGGACCAGTTCCGGCTCACATTGGTTTTAAAGGAAAGGGGCCCGGTTTCAGCAAGCGTCATATCCTGATCGAATAAATGCATGGGGTCATCCTTATTTTAATAAATTTAATTTAACAAAAAAATTTTTACTCCACCCCCAGCGCCTTAAATGCCGCATCCACCGGATCGGAATAGAAGCTGGTCTGAAATTTGGCGAAAAGTTCGCCCGGGATCGTCGGAATGTCGCCTACGGAGCTGGTTGGGATCAAAATCCGTTTAGCCCCGGAGTCAAACGCCACCTGGAGGCTTTCCGCCAAGTTCGTGGTTTTGACAATGGTTCCCCCCAGGCTCATGTCGCCCAGAACCACCATCTGGCCTTGCAACGGTTTGTTCATGATGCCCGAACACAGGGCGATGAAACTGCATAGGGTCATGGCCCCGGCCGGGCCGGTATTATGCATTTCCACGATATGGAGGTGATAATCATGATCGCCGGCCTTGCTCATGGCCGTGACCCGCCCGATATTGGCCTTGAAATAATCAAAGGCGATCTTGATGGCTTCTTTTGTCTTTGTGTCCGCGCCGGAGCCGGAAATCGACAGTTTGCCCTTGCCGCCGGTGACCTGAAGTTCCAGCCGGTAAAGGCCCAGATGGCCGGATGTGCCCAGGGCCACCGTGTGCATGGTCCCGGCCTTCATCGGCCCTTCCGGAATCAGTGAACCGCCCCCTTGCTCCGGGACGCTGACAAATCTTTCTTCAAGGGTGTCATTGTCGATGTAACTGAAATGCACATCGTAAAATTCCATGCCGCCGATTTTTTTAAGCTGCTCCTTTACCCGCCGCCGGCATTCCATGGCATACACCAGACACCGTTCCACCGCGTCACGGTCAAAGTCCCCCTGGGGATAAAGCAGCTTAAGCAACCCGGAAACCGTTTTCCGCACCGCAATCACATCCCGCTGGTTTAAATTATTTCCGATCTTGAAATAGGTATCGATGGCATCCGTAAACGTCCGCTTGCGCATCTCCCGCAAAAATTCCGCAAGGAAATCCACAATCAGGCCATACTGGTTGGTCAAAAATTCCGGCCGCATTTTGGGGATTTCCCATCCGGGCAGGTAGGCGTGCATCCGATCGAAAAAAGCGGCGTCAATCATCTCTTCGGGGAACGGCGCGAACAAATGGCCCGTTTTCACCAGCACATCCACGCTCTGGTTGATGTTGCCGACAAACACCATGGCCGCGTTGGCATTGATCATGTCCCGGCCCCTGGAAAAAGATCCGGAGGCCATGAAGTCCTTCATGATCTGGACCCCGTCCTTGTCTTTGAATCTGATCCCGGCCACTTCATCAAACGCCACCACATCCCACACGCCCACAAGCCCCACCAGCCGGCTGCTCATATTGTAAAACAGATTGGCCACTGTGGTCTGGCCTCCGGATACCAGAATGGAGTTCGGGCTGATTTCCTTGTATATGTGGCTTTTTCCGGTCCCCCGGGGTCCGAGTTCACACAGATTATAATTGTTTTCAACGAGCGGGATCAGCCGGGCCAGTAGATGCCATTTCACCCGCTCTTCAAAATTGGTCGGCTCCAGGCCCGTTGACCGCAGCAGCACATCAATCCACTGAGACTCGGTAAATGCCTTGCGGCCTTCAAACACGGATTCCAGATCCAGGTTCGGCATCTGAATGGGTTTCAGTTCGGAGAGAATAAACGGCGTTGTTCTCGCCCCTTCATCATAGAAATACTCAAGGGTCAGGATGCACCAGATCCCGCCGACCAAAAGTTTTTCATATTTCTTAATGGTGCTGCTGCTGATTTCGATGCCCTTGACGCCCAGGCTGGACAGCATCGCCTCGTATTTATCTTTGTTTTCATTGAGCTTGACGGTAACCTTGTCGATGATTTTATAAGTGCCCAGTTCCTTGACCTTGGACTTGATCTTTTCCGCTTCATCGGGCCGGACATAATTATCACTGAGAATCTGCTTTATGCTGGCAAGCCCTTCGGCAATGACCGCTTCATCTTCCACCGCGCAATACATGCCCAGGAGATATTCCAGAACATATACCGGCACATTAGCGCCTTCCTTGAGCAGTTTGGTCAGGTCCTTGCGAACCACCCGGCCCGCGAAATGGGTGTTCAGCAGCGCATCAATGTCGTTTGTTCCCATATTATAAGCCTTTCATTGAAAAACAGCATTCACCGCAAAGGCGCAAAGCGCGCAAAGAAGGGAAAAAAGAAGGAAAAAGCGCTTCGCGTAAAAAACCCTTTGCGTCCTTCGCGTCTTTGCGGTGAATTATTAAAAATCACTGGCAAAGGCAATATCAATGGTGATCGGCATCCGTTCATATTCCGTTTCATCCGTATTTCTTAAAACCAGATAATATTCCTTCTTATTATCATAGGTCCCGGCCTTTAAAGACAGCTTGACGGATTTCTGGCGTTCATCAAGAGTTTCGGAAACACTGTCGAAAGTCACGGTTTCTTCGTTGGAGATCAGGTCATTGCCGTCCCGAAGGGATATTTTCAAGGTAAGGGCCTTCATCCGGTCCGACACCGGGTCCGTCTGGATGAATTTATACACCGGCCGGCTGGTGACCAGTTTTTTACAGGTGCCCAAAAGGGACACGCCCACGGCCCGCACTTCGGATTTTTCCAGATGGATGCCCTTCATTTCAGAAACCGATATCACCGGGATGACCACCTCCTGAAGCATGGCCCCGCCGTGATAAAACCTGGCCCCGCCCACAAAATTAAACCGGTTGGTGCCTTTGGGCAGCAGAAATTCCATCTCAACATCCGTGTGAGCCGTGATGGCCGTATTCCCCCAATACACATTGTCGGCTCCGCGCAACTGTTTTCCCAGAATAAACCGTTTGTGGGTCTTCACCACATTTTCGGGATGATGGGCGACCTTGCTTTTATCAAGGGGTTCCGGCGGTTTTTCCTGATAAATGAACCCGTGGTCCGCCGTGATAATCACGTTGGCGCCGTTTAAGGAATTGATAATAAAACTGACCAGTGCATAAAGGTCGTCAATGGCTTTTCGAACCGCCTCAAAGGTATTTCCTTCCGAGGCGGCCTTGTCGCCCACTGCGTCAATCTGATCATGGAATATATAAATAAGCCGATGGGGTTTAACAAACTCCCGGCCCTTGTCCTTGCTCATGACCATCAATTCATCCGACTTTATGGCCGTGCCTTCATACGAGGAAAGGATTTCAGCCCTTAAATCCGTTGAATTTGTCGGCCGTTCATCAACAATAACATCCCCTTTGGGTTTAAATGATAAATTTTTGTGCGGCAACAGGGACGCCATGCCCAGGGCCGTATAACTCGGCACCACGCCCAGCATGGGGGCAAGATCGGCTTTCAACCGGTATTTGCCGTTGATGATCCGGGTCAGTTCTTCCGCAGCCTCAAACCGGAAGGCATCGCTGATAATGACAAACAGCCGGTTCCGGGCCGAACCCTTGACGGTGGGTTTTACATACTTATCAAAAAAGCCGTATTGGTTGGTCACACCGGGGATTCGCCAATTTTTCATCAATGCATCCGAATGCTCCGCCGCCAGAAAATCCCCCCATTTCAAGGACATCTGCATCATAAACCAGTTGCTGTAGCAGTCTTCCACCTTTTCCCGCAGCGTCTTTAAGACATCCCATCCGGCCAGATCCGCCTTGTCCGACAGCTCATGAAATTTCCGGTACAACTGATCAAACAAAAACAGTTCCCGGGCGTAGGCGGTGAACATGGCTTGGGCCGAAGGATAAGAAAAGCCCGCATCATATTTTTTCCGGAGGTCAAACAGGTCAATGGCGGCCAGCATGGCATGATAGGTGGTTCGATAGAGATTTCCGAAAACCCCGTCTTCCAGCGCCGTTGTGGCCCAATAGCCGTCCAGCCGGCGTTTGATCGTCTCCCGCATCGCCAAAAACCCGTTTTCCGGCGGATTCATGAGCCGGTCCCGGATGGCGCTGATGATGCGGCGTTCCACCGCCGCAAAGGTCATGACCTCTTCCAGGGCCGTTATATCAAAAGATGACAGGGATTCATCAATCTTCAGGCGACCCCCGACGAAACGGGAAATCGTATTGTAATTGGCAAAATAAAGGGTGTTGCTCCGCCACTGGGACAAAAACACCGAGGCGTTCATGGCGGTTTTGGCGTCCCCCATTCGAAAATGGGAAACGGATGACGGCGGATCTGCCTTCAGGGTGCCTGCGAAATCCGTCACAAACACCCGCAACAGAAAATCATTTAACGTCGCGGCCTCTGGATGGGCATATCCGAAGGTGCGGGCCATGAGTTTCCAGAAAAAACCCGAAAGATCCAGTTTTTCAATATCCAGCCACGGCCTGGAAGAAGTTTCCATGTCCACTTCGCCGTCCCGGCAAAAGGAATCGAAGAGCTTCATCAGGATGGCGAACGGCTCCGGCTGATCCGCTCGGACCATCACGGCCAGCATCTTGAGATCCATATCGTCTTCCCGGTCTTCCGGTGCGATCCATTTTTTCAGCCGGTTCAGCCGGTCCTGGCTGTTAAAAAACGCCTTTCTTTTTTGGATGTAGGGCCGGAGGCTTTGGTGGGGGAGATCCAGTTCCTTCATGATGATGGACGCGGAATCGGCAAGAAATGTGTGGCTGTAAAGGCGGATGTCAAACAGCCAGTCCTCTTCCGGGGGCGGCTCATGCCAGGGGGCGTAGAGCACATAACGGCCTTTGGTATCATCGAATTCGAGCCGGATTTTCAGCTCCAGGGCGCTGTTTCCATCCATGCGCAGCACAACGGCGTCATTCACGGTCAGGGACGGCAAAATATCCTCAAACTCTTTTTCACCGTCATACCAGAAGATGATGCGCTTGTTCTTTTCCGTGAAAATCCGGTTCAGCGCGTCTGAAATCTGTTTGATGTCCATTTTAAGGTTTTCATCCCTCCGACAGCAGCCATTTCCAGGCGGGGACCACGCGAATGGCGTCATCGATGCGGGTCTCATCATCCCAGGTGACGATTTCACCGGCAGCGATGGAAAGTTCCGCCATGGCTTTTTTCAAACCGCGCACTTCCCGCTCAAACGTTGTTTTTTCGGAAATTTTCCAACTCACCTGAATCAGCCGCGTTTCTTTGGTTATTTTATGTCGGGCCAGAAAATCCGTTTCATAACCGTCACGGGTGACGACATATTCCATGACATAGTTGTTCCGGCGCAGATGCATGAAGACCATGTTTTCGAGCAGCGGCCCCAGATCGGCTGAATTGCGAAACATCATGGCATTGATCAGCCCCGTGTCGATGGCGTAGATTTTGGGGGGATTGAGCCGGCGCGCCTTTTCCGAGCGGCTGTGGATCGGAACACTATAAAAAACAAAAGCGTCGATGAGATGGTCGAGAAATTCATATAAACTGTTTTTGCCGCATTTGATCGACATGCTTTGCAGGCCGTTATAAAATTTATTCACGCTGAATTTCCGGCTGGGCGCGGTCATCAGGTGGCGGACCATGTATTTTATCGCGGTGATATTGCTTACCTGGTGTCGTTCAATAATGTCTTTGAGCAGGACCGTGTCGATATATCCCTGAAGGGTTTCGATTTGAAAATGGGCCGGCATGTTCTGGACTTCCGGAAAACCGCCGGTTTCAAAGTAATCATTGGCCGCCTTCCGGAGAACAGCCGCTGTTTTGGAACCGAAGGACTCCGGGATATCGGCAAAAAGGCCGTGAAACCTCAAAAATTCGTGAAAGCTGAAAGGGAATATTGAGGTTGTCAGGGCGCGGCCCCTTAATTCGCTGGCGATTTCAGTGCTTAATAATTTAGAGGAAGAGCCGGTCAGACAGATCCGGACATTTTCCGTGTCCAGCAGCCGCCGGACAAAGACTTCCCAATGATCGATCCGCTGGATCTCATCAAAGAAAAAATAGCAGGTAAAATTCTTGTTTTTCGGATATTTGGCATAATATACGTCAAGAATTTCCTGGAAATGGCCGACATTGAATTCAAGCAGGCGGTCATCTTCAAAGTTCAGGTACAGGATATTGTCTTTTGTGACCCCGTTTGCCAGCAGTTCGGTGATTTTCTGAAAACAGAACCATGTTTTGCCCGCCCGCCGCATACCAATGATCACATCGACCTTTCCCTGAATTTGTGCAACCGTTGTTGTCCGGGGAACGGTGACCGGCAATTCCCGCTCCTGGAAGTCATCAATCAATTGGGAGAGGATTTCTTTCATGCAACCCCTTTTATCTCTTTTTTAAAGATAAATCAAGCATCATTTGTCTTTTTTGAAGATCAAGCTCT
>PCSG01000124.1:0-2293 GCA_002772195.1 Desulfobacterales bacterium CG23_combo_of_CG06-09_8_20_14_all_51_8
TGACTGACATGGCGCGTCGCTCCTGCCGGAGAGCAGTAGACAACAAATGCTTTCTGGATTTTTTCTTTCATTGGCTCGCTGTTAACCTTTATGATTTTATTCGATAATTCCTCTGATCTCTAATTTGTCTTTATTGTCTTTTTTTAAAGTGGGAAAAAACACGAGATCTTTGATTGCCGGTTTTCGGGAAATTTATGCATCCGCCGGGTCTGCGCTGTTTTCCGCCGGTGATTTTTTCCCGAAGATCCGGGCGCCGATGATGCTGATTTCATAGAGGAGCATCAGCGGAACGGCCAACATGACCTGAGTGACCACATCCGGCGGCGTTATAATCGCGGCGACGATAAAAATAATCAACACGGCATATTTACGGTTTTTTTTCAAAAAATCAACGGACACCAGACCGATCCGCGCAAGAAAAGTGATGATGATCGGGAGCTCAAACACAAACCCGAAGGCCAGCAGCAGTTTTGCGGAGAAAGACAGATATTCCTTCATTGACGGCATGGGCCGCAGGGTCTCTGTGGCAAATCCCAGAAAAAACTGGAATCCGAACGGGAACACGATAAAATATCCAAACAGCGCGCCGCCGATAAAAAAAAAGGATGAAATGATGATGATCGGCATCATGATCCGGCGTTCATTTTTATAGAGCCCGGGCGCGACAAACATCCAGAATTCAAACATGATGACGGGAATCGCCAGGAGAATGCCGGCCAGGAAGGAAACTTTCAGAAACGTGAAAAACGCTTCCGAAACGCCGGTGAATATCAGCGTTTCTCCTTCGTTCATGACTTGAATCAGGGGACGGGTGAGAATGGCAAACAGCCGTTCCTTAAACCCGTATGAAATCAGAAAACCGATGCCAACGGCGACAAAGCAGCGGATCAGGCGGGTGCGGAGTTCTTCAAGGTGAGCGGTAAACGGCAGTTTATCGTCGTCAATCATCAGATTTTTTCCCGTTTTCTATCGGATGCGCCGCTGTGTTTTCATTATTTTTTGGGCGTTCCGGGGAGGGGGCCTGGTCGATGAGGGGGGCGGGGGAAGGGGCCGAAATTTTTGATTCCTTATTATCGGGCGTGTCAATTACAACTTTTCGGATATCCGCTTTGATTTCAGAAAATGGTTTTTTGACGTTTTTAATGTCATCGTCAATATCCAAGGAATCCTTGAATTCCCGGGAGGCTTTTTTAAATTCATTCAAGGCCCGGCCCAGGGATTTGGCCAGGTCCGGCAGCTTTTTCGGACCGATGACGATCAGTGCGATGGCCAGTATAATAAGTAATTCAGGCACTCCGATGCCGAACATGATTTCAAGGCTCCTTGCGTAATGTTTTTTGATTCATTTCCCGGGGGTATGTTCTATGCGTGGATGCTCAATGGTTTTGGGTGACATGGGCGGCGATATGGCCGGCTTCCGGAAAGATCAGGGTTTTGCAGGCGAGTCTGCAGGCGTTTAAGCTTCCGGGCAGACAGAACACCGTTGTCCGGCCGATGATACCGGCGGTGGCCCGGGACAGCATGGCGGCGGAATCGATTTCCTCATAGCTCTGCATCGTAAACAGGGCGCTGAAGGCGGTCAGCTCTTTGACAAACAAGGGGCGCACCGCTTCGATGGTGACATCGGAAGGTGTGAGTCCGGTGCCGCCGGTGATCAAGAGAAGGTGCGGGGCCGATTCATCGACCGCCTGCCGGACCGCGCTTTCGATGACTTGTTGATCATCAATGACAACGCGGTGAAGGATCACCTCATGTCCTTCCTTTTCCGCCTGTTTTTTCATCCACGCGCCGCTTTTATCTTCATTCAGGGTCCGGGTGGTTGAAACCGTGATGATCCCTACGCGCAGTTTTTTCAATGCGTTTTTTTTGTGCGCCTGATGTCCCATGTTATTTCACCGGCAGGATATCCACCCGGTCAACGTCATCGATTTCCATGAGCAGCACGTTGACCGCTTCATTTAATGTGGTTTTAACGGTTTTTCCGATGTAATCGGCGTGGATGGGAAGTTCCCGGTGGCCCCGGTCAATGAACACGGCCAGTTCGATGCGGGATGGCCGGCCGAAATCCATGAGAGCATCCATGGCCGCCCGCACGGTTCGCCCGGTATACAAGACGTCATCCACGAGAATAATCTGTTTTTCATCAATGTTAAATGAGATATCGCTTTTTCTGACAATCGGCTGGGCGCCGATGCGGGTCCAGTCATCCCGGTAGAGATTGATGTCCACCGCGCCGGTGTCCACATCAATGCCTTTGAGTTCCCTGATCCGGGACTGAATACGATGGGCCAGG
>PCSG01000124.1:2316-8809 GCA_002772195.1 Desulfobacterales bacterium CG23_combo_of_CG06-09_8_20_14_all_51_8
CGTCAATTTTTTCAGGATACCTTCGACGTCTTCGGCATCCAGCGCCATATGAATCTTACCCATGGGCTTATCCCTTTTCTGATGGTTTGCAAACTGAAAACACGGACCTCCGCCGTTGATAAGAAAACGGGCCGAATAAAAGCTTAAAAAAAAAATAGATACACGCTTCAACAGATGCAAGCTGCACCAGTGCCACTGTATACTAAGGATTTTTAAAAGATCAAGTTTTATTAAAAAACCTTTCCTGTCCAAACCCGACTTGATTTTGCAGATAATTTCACCTAATCTGACATCCATTTCAAGATAGTTGGGACCAGAAATTTATAAACTGAAATTTATAAATATAAATTGGTCATTTCATTTTCCCTGAGCCTGTGAAAAAGGAATCGATGGTCAGCTGCCCCCATTCGGTCACCGCATGCACCGGCGTTATTCTTGCCGGCGGCCTGAATACCCGGTTTTCCGGCATGAACAAGGCGTTTATGCGTTTTGGGAGTCACCGGGTGATAGATTCCATCTTTGATGTGTTTTCGTCCGTGTTTGAAGAAATTATTCTGGTGACCCATCAGCCCGAGGACTATCTTGAATGGAACGCCACCCTTGTGACCGATGTTTATCCGGTGAGGAGCTCGCTGACCGGCATTCATGCGGGTCTGTTTTATAGCCGGACGCCGTTTGCATTTGTTACGGCTTGTGATATGCCGTTTTTAAAAAAAAAAATTGTCGAGACGGTGGTCTCCCGCATTGAACCGGGGGTCGCCGTGGTGATTCCCGAGACCGCCGGCGGGCTAGAGCCGCTTTGCGCCGCATATTCCAGGGACTGCCTGCCCCTCATGGCACGGCGAATCCAGGCAAAAAAATTCCAGATCAAAAAGATATTTCAAAAACTCCGGGTAAAGAAGATTCCTGAAGCCGTGCTGCGACAGGATGATCCGGAACTCATATCCTTTCTTAATATCAACACGGACCAGGATTATTCAAAAGCAAAAGAAACGCTGGCGCAAAAGCACGGGCTGTTGTCCAGTGTCCCGTGAAACGTGAAATTGCCGGAATGCCGGCAAAAGGAGACAAAATGGATATTGCGCGGATGATGCAGCAAATCCGTCAGCAGCCGGGTTTTGACCGGGTGGGAATGATCCTGGCCCATAACGGCGTGGTGCGGGGGACTTCCCGGGATGGCCGGAAGGTTTCCGGGTTGTCGGTTTCCGTGGACCATGAACGGCTCGAAGAGATTCTTGAAACGGAGCGGCGGACCCCGGGCATTTTTGACATCCGCATCGAAATCGTCGAAGGCCGACGCCTGTCTGTGGGCGATGACGTCATGGCCCTGGTGGTGGCGGGAGATATTCGGGATACCGTGATCCGTGTGCTGGAACGCACATTGAACGCTGTAAAGACGACGGTGACATCCAAAACCGAATTTTTTGACTGAAGAATCGCCGTCTCTTATTTTTTTTAACGCTCTTAGTGAGCTTATATTTTCCGAATTCGAAAAATGAACAATTTAACCACAGAGCAAAGGAACGGAAATGTCTGATTTTACGCATATGGATGACAAGGGACATGCCCGGATGGTGGATATCAGCGCAAAATCTTCCACGGAGCGGAAGGCCCAGGCCCGGGGGAAGATATCCATGACCGCGGACACCTTTGAAAAAATCATGACCAATGGAATGCGAAAAGGCAATGTCCTTGAAACCGCAAGAATCGCAGGCATCATGGCAGCCAAAAAAACATGGGAGTTGATTCCTCTGTGCCATCCGATCCAGATCAGCCATGTGCAGGTGAATTTTTATCCGGATGCGGAGGCCCATTCCATCGATATTACCGCGTCCGTAAAAATCAATGACCGCACGGGCGTGGAAATGGAAGCTTTGACCGCCGTATCTGTGGCGGCTCTTACCATCTATGACATGTGCAAATCCCATGACCGGGGGATGACGATTTCCGATATCTGTTTGGTAGAGAAATCCGGCGGAAAAAGCGGCGTCTATGTCCGCCCGGAAAACAGTCATGGGTTATCCGAATCCGAGGCGAGGTAAAACGCATTGACCATGGACCTGCTGTTTCAGGCATATGGATGGGCCGGAGCGGTTTTTACAGGCGGCCTGCTGCTGGGCTCTTTGGTGTCCTATCTGTTTTTTGTCAGAAAAATGGGGGAGCAAAAAACAACCCATGCCATTTTGTCCGAGACCCTGCGGGCAAGGTCAGTCGACATGGATTCTCTCCGGTCGGACCTGGCGGATGCGACAAAAAATCTGGCGGCGCTGCAGGACCGATATCTACACCTGTCCAACGCCCATGCCGCAGCCGAAAACTCCCTGGCCCAGATGACGTCCGTCCGGCAGAGCCTTGCGGACCAGATTCAAGAAAATCGTCTGTTGGCCGACCGGATCACCGGATATCAGCAGCGCTTGACGGAGCTGGAAACCCTGCTGGAGAGCGAGCGGACCATCGCCAAAGAAAAGGCCGCCATGCTCGAGGAAATGACCGGCCGCATGGCTGATGCCTTCAATGCCCTGTCCGCAAAAGCCTTAAGCGAAAACAATGCGTCGTTTATTCATCTGGCGGGCGAGACCTTTGCCCGGTTTGTGGCGGCGGCCAAAACCGATTTTGAAAACCGGGAAAAGGCGGTCAGGGACGTGATCCGCCCGGTGGCCGAGGCTCTGGAAAATTATGACCGGCAGGTTCGGACAATGGAAAACGCCCGGGAAAAGGCCTATGGCGAGCTGTCCCAACAGGTGGCATCCCTGGGCCTGACCCAGAATGCGCTTCAGCGGGAAACCGGAAAGCTTGTCAATGCGCTGCGCGCCCCCCATGTAAGGGGGCGATGGGGGGAGATCACCCTGCGGCGGGTGGTGGAAATCAGCGGCATGCAGAACCGGTGTGATTTTTTTGAGCAGCAGACGGATCAGGCCCAGGAAAACAGCACCCGGCCGGATATGATCATTCAGCTTCCCGGAAACCGCAAGATCGTTGTGGATTCCAAAGTGCCCCTTATGGCGTATCTGGATTCCCTTGAAGCGGAAAACGCAGGACAAACAGACGAAATGCTGGCCCGGCACGCGGCCCATGTGCGGACCCATGTCAAACAACTGTCCCAGAAAGAATACTGGGCTCGGTTTCAACCCACTCCGGAATTTGTGATTCTGTTCATGCCCGGCGAAAATTTTTTCAGCGCGGCCCTGGCCAAAGATGCCGGCCTGATCGAAGATGCGGCGGATAAAGGGGTGATCCTTGCCACCCCCACCACCCTGATTTCCCTGCTCAAAGCCGTGGCTTATGGATGGAAGCAGGAAAATGCCACGGAAAACGCCCGCATGGTCAGTGAACTGGGCAACGAACTCTATGGCCGGCTGGCGCGTATGGTGAGTTATTTCAACAGTCTCGGCAACGACCTGGACCGGTGCGTTACCACCTATAACAAAGCCGTGGGATCTCTGGAGCGCCGGGTTCTGCCCACTGCCCGGAAATTTGAAGACCTGGGGGTCCTTCTGGGAGACGGAAAAAATATACCTAAGCTGTCGCCGGTGGAGAACAAGCCCCGAACCATGGAAGAGGAAGAAACAACGAAATGAAAAGCAATGCCGACCGGGTTTCGCAAACCGCTGGATATAGCCGCCTGGCGCTTTTTTTAATGGTTGTCATCGGAATGGTTTGCCTGGGGGTCGCCATTGTGGAAGTGATGAAATTTTTTGCCCAGCCACCGTCTGCTCCGGTTTTAACAAAACCTCCTGTTTCCCAGCCTCCCAAACCTCCGGTTTTGGAAAAGCCTCCTGTCCCGCCGCCGCTGTCAGCGCCGGTTTTAAAAAAACTCCCTGCAGCTCAGCACCCGGCGTTTGAAGATGATCTGGATTTCAATGCGCTGGGGCAAGCCGTCTCAGGCAGTATCCGGTATTATGAAAAATTTCCCGAAGACCGGCAATTTTATTTCGGCGAAGACGCCTTTACCGCCGGTCATTTGACCCGGTCCCTGAAACAATTCGTGGCATTTATTGAAAAACAGCCGTCCCCTGAAGATGTCCGCGCGTTTATCTCTCAATCCTATGATGTTTATGCCTATGTGCAAAATACCGCTGTCCATGAGGTTTTGTTTACCGGTTATTATGAGCCTTTTCTGCACGGCAGCCGGGTCCGGACGGAGACATACAAATATCCGGTCTATCCCCGGCCGGATGATCTCGTCACCTTCAATCTTTCGGATTTTTCCGGCGGGTGTGCTGAAAAAACAGGGGTCGGCAGGCTCGCGAAGGGGAATCTGATACCCTATTACAGCCGAAGCCAGATCGAGGATACTGATGTTCTGGAAGGCCGGTTGCCCCCCATTGCCTGGGTGGATGATCAAGTGGCCTTGTTTTTTCTCCAGATTCAGGGCTCCGGGAAAATTCATCTGACCGACGGGCGCACGCTGAATGTGCATTATCTTATCTCGAACGGCCAACCCTACCGGAGTATCGGCGGCTATCTGATAGAAAAGCAAAAAATGAAAAAAGAAGATGTCTCCATGCAATCCATTAAAGACTATCTCCGCGCCCATCCTGAAGAAATCCAGGAAATTCTGCATTCCAATCCCCGGTATGTGTTTTTTGAAACCCGGGCGAACGGGCCGGTGGGATGCTTTGACATTGAGCTTACGCCGGGCCGGTCCGTGGCCCTTGACCGGCAGATCGCCCCGGCTGGCGCGCTTGCGTTTATCGTTACTGAAAAGCCGGTGGCGGACGATTCTGGGAAAATACAATCCTGGGAACCGTTTTCACGGTTTGTGGTGAACCAGGATACCGGCAGCGCCATCAAGGGGCCGGGTCGGGCGGATATTTTCTGGGGGAACGGGGCTTACGCGGAACTGGCCGCCGGATACATGAAGCAGCCGGGGAATTTGTATTTTCTGGTGTTGAAGCCGGAGCTTTAATGGGTGGCCTTCATTATTCCTATTAGGGTTTTGCGGTTGACATGTTTTATGTATTTTTATATAGAAAATCATAATGTTAATGAAAGGACCGCAAAAAAAGAAATCATTTAATGATATTCAAGCAATCATCAGGAAGAATAAGAAAGAGCTAAAAGACCGGTATGGATTAAAAGAGGTTGGGATATTTGGCGCTTATGTCAGGGGCGAGCAAGATGAAAGCAGTGATGTAGACCTCCTTGCTGAATCGGATAGAACGAAAGATAAAAATATTCAAACGGCTATGAACATTTTCAATAAAAGTTGAGTCTATCCTGAAGACGCAAAGCCTTGATTCAATGCAGATCGAAAGATACCTTGATGGTAAAAAGATTCATAGAAGGGAGCAACTATGAGTAAAAATTTGATATTCTGCCGCGTGGCGCTCAAGAACTGGAAAAATTTTGCCCACGTGGATGTGGCTATCCAGGACCGTGCTTTTTTGGTGGGTCCGAATGCCTCCGGAAAATCGAACTTTCTGGATGTTTTTCGTTTCTTGAGGGATCTCGCTTCTGCGGGCGGGGGGTTTCAGGAATCCGTGAGCAGGCGCGATGGAATCACGGCGATTCGCTGTCTGGCCGCCCGACGTTATTCGGATATAGAAGTGACAGTTGAGCTCCGGGACAGAGAAAATTCAACACGCTGGGTCTACGAGGTTGCATTTAATCAAGATAAGCTGCGTCGTCCCCTTTTGCGCAAAGAACGTGTCTCCCGCAACGATGAAATTCTCCTTAACCGACCTAACGATCCTGATCGGGATGATCCGGCTCAGCTGTCCCAGACCTATCTTGAACAAGTGAATGTGAATCGGGATTTCCGCGATTTGGCCGGATTCTTTGCTTCCGTTCGCTATCTTCATATCGTCCCCCAGCTTGTCCGTGAGCCGGATCGCTCTGTCGGCCGTTCCGACGACCCCTTTGGCGGTGATTTTCTGGAGCAGATCGCAAAAACTCCCGAAAAGACGCAGAGCGCCCGGCTACACCGTATAACGGATGCACTTCATATTGCCGTGCCCCAGCTCCAGGATATCAACCTTCAGCGTGACAACCGCGGCACCCCCCCATCTGCGGGCAAAATTCCAGCACTGGCGGCCTCAGGGCGCATGGCAGACCGAGGAGCAGTTCTCGGACGGCACCCTCCGTCTTATGGGCCTTCTCTGGGCGATAATGGAGAAAGCCGGCCCGCTGCTGTTAGAGGAGCCGGAGCTTTCGTTGCATTCTGAGATCATTCGTATGCTTCCACAAATGTTCGCAAGAGTGCAGCGTCGCACCGGCAGACAAATTTTTATCAGCACACACTCATCCGACCTGCTTCAAGACGAAGGAATAGGCCTCGATGAAGTACTGCTTTTCAATCCAGGGGAAGAAGGCGCAACGGTAACTTCCACGATTACGCAAAAAGAGATTAGAGACATTCTCCAGAGCGGGCTTTCACTTGCCGAAGCAGTGATTCCTAAAACGCGGCCGCAGAAAGCAACACAATTGATGTTGTTCGGAGATATCTGACATGAGAGACCCCCCGGTAATTTTATCCGCAGTAGAGGGCATT
>PCSG01000007.1:0-5773 GCA_002772195.1 Desulfobacterales bacterium CG23_combo_of_CG06-09_8_20_14_all_51_8
CCATGGCATCGGAAATAATTTTCCCGACAGCTTCATCGTTATTGGCGGAAATCATCCCCACCTGTTCGATCTCTTTTTTATCTTTGACCGGCTTTGAAAGTTTATCCAAGGCTTTCACAACAGCGGCGACGCCCTTGTCAATCCCGCGCTTTAAGGCCATGGGATTGATTCCGGCCGCCACCAGCTTCTGGCCTTCCACATAGATCGCCTGGGCCAAAACCGTGGCCGTAGTGGTGCCGTCGCCGGCCACGTCAGAGGTCTTGCTGGCCACCTCCCGGACCATCTGGGCTCCCATGTTCTCGAATTTCCCTTCGACTTCCACTTCCTTGGCCACGGTCACGCCGTCTTTGGTGACGGTGGGCGAACCGAAGGATTTATTAATGATTACATTGTTCCCTTGCGGACCCAGGGTGACTTTTACCGCATTGGCCAGAATATTGACTCCCTTGAGCATATAAGCCCGGGCATCCGGGCCGTAGCAAACCATTTTAGCCGCCATATTGTTCGTCTCCTCCCTTTTTATTAATCAGTTATTCCCAAAATATGGAATCATCATTTTTTATTTATAATCGAATAGACAAGTTAGATAAAAAGATGCCCGGTAAAAATGCAATGATAACCAATAATAATTTCATTTTCGGCTCTGTCAACAGGTGCGAAAAAATTATTTTTTGACAATTCTATCAACTTGCTGATATGGTGCGATATTAAACGCTGGCGGTGATTTGGGACTCACACCGTCGTCCCCGCGCATATACGCCTCTGCCCCAATTCATTTTCCCCATCATTCAATCAAGGGATGATTTTTGAATGCACATTAACAAACTCGCTTCCGGCAAAAGGCTTTCCCTGAGCAATGATGGAAAATTATCTCTTTTTTTCGTAGGCGTGGGCAGCGCCTTCACCAAACGGCATTTTCAAACCAATCTGATCATCATCAAGGGAAACGATCATGTCCTCATTGATTGCGGGTCAAAAACCCCCCAGGCATTTTATGAACTGGGTCTGAAGGTCAGCGATATCAGAAATTTTTTAATCACCCACTCCCACGCGGACCATATCGGCGGCCTGGAAGAAGTCATGCTGACGGGCCGGTTTGTGACTAAAAAAAAGCCGGCCGTTGTGATTGATAAAAAATTTCAGCAGATTTTATGGGACCTTTCCCTGAGAGGCGGCGCGGCTTATAACGATGAGAAGAACGGTTCAGAGCCTGTTTTCAGCGATATGTGGCGGATTATCCGGCCCCGGTGGCTGCCGGACTGGCCCCGGGAAACCCATGAAGTGACCATCGGCGGCATCAACCTGAAAACCTTCCGCACCATGCACATCCCGGAAAGCGCCCGGGACTGGGAAAGTTCCTTCTGGAGTTGCGGCATTGTCATCGACGACCGGGTCATGTTCACCAGCGATACCCGCTTCGACCCGGATTTAATTGAAAATTACTGCCCGCTGTTTGATCTTGAATTCATATTTCACGACTGCCAGTTCTTTACCGGCGGCGTTCATGCCGGTATCGACGAACTGGCTACCCTGACCCCTGAAATCAAAAAGAAAATGATTCTTACCCACTATGGGGACGACTGGGAAGATCATGAAAAAAAAGTCAGAGACTACGGGTTTTTCGGCCTGGCCGAACAGTGGCATTTTTATGATTTTGATTAAACTTCTCAATCCCCGTAAATAATAAGCTTGCGCCGGGTGTAAATTCCCAGCAAAAAGCTGACGGTCTGGACATCGATGCAGGAAATCTTCGTAATGCCGGCCTTTTCCGCCGCCTCCTGAATCCGGTCCGAACTCCATTCCACGGTCACGCCATAACCGCTGACCGGCTCCCGGACCCGGTGCTCTTTTAAAACGCACTGTTTTTCTCCCACCACGGTCCGGTTGAAATCCCGGGTATAGGGGCGCGTGATATTCGTGTAGAGTTGCCCGGGGCCGGAAATGGAGCAGCCGGAGAGAAATAGAACCAGTAGAAGAATGACAAACCGGTTATTCACCGTATACCACCGTGGTGACCCGCGTATACAGGCCGAACAGAACAATATAATACTCGAAATCCGCGTGGGTGATGGTGGTGATGCCCCCGTTTTCGGCTGCGGCCCGGGTGCCGCCGTCGCCCCAGGCCACCAGCCAGAGAACCGACCAAGTGTGGGCTTTGCCCGTTTTTTCACCCAGGACCGTGCGGTCAAAATTCGTATCCAGGGGCCCCTGAATGTGACTGTAGGCGCACCCCTGAAGGACAAGGGCCGCCAGAATGCCAGAAACAATCCAACGCGTCTGATTTTTTTCATGTTTTTTTCTGTGAGCTCCGTGATCTCTGTGGTTAATAAAAATCATTTATAATACAGCCGATCCTCCAGCCGCATGAATCCCCGGATGGCATGGGCGGCCCCGTAGGTGATCGGGTCCGGGGGCCAGGGGATGGTTTTGCGGCCCACAAAAAACATTTCCGTGCGGGATGACCTCTGCCCGGCGATCATCTCCGCAATGGTCCGGCCGTTGTAGGTGGTGAGAGATACGCCATGCCCAATGCATCCCAGGGAGAAAATGGTTTTTTTATCCTCCCCCAGATATCCGATCACCGGGGCCATGTCGACAGTCACAGACACCGGCCCGCCCCAGCGATGGGTAAACCGGATGCCCTTCAACTGGGGAAAAACCTCGGTGACATGCCCCTCCAAATGGGCGAATATCCGGTTATTTAAATCAATGGTTAAATCATTGCCGTAGGTAAAGGCCACGTCTCCGCCGCCCATGACGATGCGGTTGTCTTTGGTCAGGCGGTAATAATGAATCAAATCCCGGGCATCTTCCACGCCGGCCCGGCATTGCCAGCCGATGCTTTCCATCCGGGCGTCCGAGAGGGGTTCGCTCATGACAATATAGGTAAAAATCGGACGCTGGAGGGATTTTAACTGGGGGAACAGGATGGAATACGCATTGGTGGCGAATACCAGATACTCGGACTGGACTTCCCCTTTTTCCGTTTTGACCGTGTAGCCGGATGACCCGTTTTTTGAAAAATGGGTCACCGGTGAATTTTCATATATGGTGACGCCGCGGGCCTCCGCCAGGCCCTTCATGCCCCGGGCCAGCTTTGCCGGCTGAATGATCCCGCATCTGGGCTCAAACCAGCCGAGTTTATAGAAATCCGTATGAAATTCTTCCGCCAGCCGGGCCCGGTCCCATCGCTCAATGCCGGCGCTCCCCCATCGTTCTATAATCTTGAAATCATGTTCCACCCGTTTCACCTGGGCCGGACTGGTCCCCACCAGGAGATATCCGCTGCGCTCATAATCACAGTCAATCCGGTTTTGCGTGATCACCTCATGCAGGTAATCCACCGCCGATTCCATATACGTGTGGGCGGCCCGGGCCTTTTCATCGTTAAACCGGAACTGGGTGATCCCTTTGGTCAGGCCGAACAGGGTCATGGAAAACCCGCCGTTTCTGCCGGAAGCGCCATAACCGCAGACATCGGATTCGATCACCCGCACATCGATTCCCGGGTTTAACTCTCTGAGATGATATCCGACGGACAGCCCGGTATAGCCGCCGCCGACCACCACCACGTCGGCCTTGTGCGCGCCTGTCAGGGGCGGATTGGGAAGGATGGTTTCGGGCAGGGATTCCAGCCACCAGCTTTTGGATTGATAATCGGTCGATTGATAATCGGTCATGGGGACGCCTCCTTGATTTTTATTTTGATTGTCATGGTATCCTCAAACAATTTCAACAAAAAATCATCGACAGTCTGTGAAATCACTAATTCTTGACATCCGGCCATGTCACGGATAATTTCAACGCTTGAAGAAAACCTTATAAAAAATCACCGCTTTTGCCTTCTTCACTCATTATCAAGGATGCCGCTGATGCGCCGAAGCAAAAAAATCGCCATTGCCGCTGGAATCGTTCTTATTCTGTATTCCCTGATCGGGTTTGTCATTGTCCCCTGGATTCTGGAGTCCGTGGTCCCCGAAAAACTGTCCGCAGCCCTGAACCGGCCGGTGACCATTAACAATATCCGCGTAAACCCCTTTAGCCTGACCGCCGCGGTGGAAGGGCTGGACATCCGGGACAAAACCGGCGATTCCCCCTTCGTCTCCTTTGAGGAGCTGTTTGTCAATATCCAGACCCTTTCCCTGTTCAAGCTCGGGCTGGTGGCAACGGAAGCCCGCCTTGTCAAACCATCGGTCCACATCGTGAGAACCGGCGACACGGAATTTAATTTTTCCGATCTGATTCCGGAAAAAAAATCCGAACCCAAGCCTGCGGCCCAGCCGCCGGAAGCGCCGAAAAAACCCTTTCAGTTTTCCATTTCAAACATCGCCATTGTTGACGGAAAGATTTCATTTCAGGATGACCCGGTGCAAAAAAGCCATGTATTGTCCGCCATCAATTTTACCCTGCCGATCATTTCCAATTTTGAAAAGAACATCGACACGTTTTCCAAGCCCCTGCTGAAGGCTGATTTAAATCAGGCCGGGGTTTCCATTGACGTTGAGACCAAACCCTTTAATGAGACCCTGGAAACCATCGTCCACCTGACGGTTTCCGGCATTGAAATTCCTTATTATTTCACCTATGTTCCTGAAAAAATGAGAAATTTTGAAATATCTCGGGGCCGGATGGATATCAAGGCTGAGGTTTCATTCACAAAGACCGGTGACAAATCCCAGGTGACGGTTTCCGGAGACGTGGGCCTTTCGGACCTTGCCGTCGCCGATCGGGCGGGCGCTCCGGTCCTCAATCTGCCCGGGCTTCAGGTGACCGTGGCCCCTTCCTATCCCCTGGAAAACCAGCTCACCCTGGCCCAGGTAAAAATCGAGTCCCCGGAAGTTTTCGTATCCCGGACCTCTGACGGCGCCGTTAACCTGACGACGCTCGGGCCGGCTTCCGCTCCAGCCGCAGAACCCACTGACAGTCCCGCGACCGAACCAAAGCCCGAAGAAACCACGTCCAAAGCCCCCTTTGTCCTGGTGATCCAGGTATTTATTCTGGACTCCGGCAAGCTCGGGGTCACCGATCAGGTCCCCTCCGGACCGGACGGACCTCCCGTGGCCCTGTCCCTGGAGGATCTGAAAATTCATGTGTCTGAATTTTCCACCGCGCCGGAAACAACCGCCGCCTATGACATCGGTTTACGGATCAACGGGACGGCCCCAGTGGCCCTTACCGGCCGCCTGGGACTTTCACCGCTTTTCGTGGAATCAGATTTCAGAATAGGGGACGTGAAGCTTGCATGGGGCCAGCCCTATGTGCCGAAAACCATTGCCCTGACCATCGCGGACGGGAAACTCGCGGCCTCCGGCCATGCGGATGTGCGAGCCGCAGAAGATGGGAAAATGCTCACAACGGTTTCCGGAAAAACAGCGGTTACGGATTTTAATTCAACCGACGCTACCCAAAACGAACCCTTTGTTTCCTGGCAATCCTTTTCCCTGGACGGCATTAATGTGTCCACCGATCCCCTGAAAATCCATCTCGACCAGGTTCGGCTGGCCGGTCTCAAAAACCAGGTGATTTTATTTGCGGACGGCAAGTCCAATATCCAGAAAATATTCAGCTCATCCGACACACCTGCCGACCAAACCCCGCCACCGAAAACCGAAGAGAAAGCGCCGCCAAAGGGTGACGCCCCGGCCCTAAGCATCGGCGAAGTGGCCTTGGAAAACTGCGATTTTACGTTCATCGACCGCAAAATCCAGCCCCCTTTCAAAACCCGCCTGAACCTGGCGGATCTTAAAATCAAAGGCCTGACGTCCGAGGATTT
>PCSG01000007.1:5842-6556 GCA_002772195.1 Desulfobacterales bacterium CG23_combo_of_CG06-09_8_20_14_all_51_8
TAATACCTTGAAAAAAGATCTGTTTCTGGATATGGCCGTCAATCTGTCCAACATGGATCTCAGCCCCCTGTCCCCCTATTCCGGCACCTATATCGGCCAGGCCATCGCTAAAGGGAAGCTCACCACAGACATCGCCTACAAGATTGACAACAAAACCATCAGCGCCCAGAACACGGTGCTGCTGGATCAGTTCACCCTGGGCCAGAAGGTGGCGAGCAAAGACGCCCTGAACCTGCCGGGGGGCCTTGCCATCGCCCTGCTCAAAGACCGGAACGGACAGATTAATATCGATCTTCCCATCTCCGGAAGAACCGATGATCCGGATTTCAAATACGGGAAGCCCCTCTTAAATGCCTTGCAAAATTTAATCGTCAAAGCCGCCACCTCCCCCTTTGACCTGGTCAGTTCGATGGTGGGCGGCGGAGAGGAACTGCGTTATATTGAATTTGACCCCGCCTATACCGCCATCACGCCTGCTGCCGCGGAGAAACTCTCAGCCATTGCTAAACTCATATACGAGCGCCCAGGCCTCAAACTCGATATCGCCGGATACGCGGACCCGGAAGCCGACCGGGCAGCCATGGCCCGACGGATGCTGGACCGGAAACTGAAACGCCTTTATCTGAAAAAAGACGCGCCCCAGGACATGGCCTTAATCGACCAGACCGTCATCCCCCCGGAAGACTTGGTAAATGCAGTGAAGCAGGCCTATGC
>PCSG01000025.1:0-2701 GCA_002772195.1 Desulfobacterales bacterium CG23_combo_of_CG06-09_8_20_14_all_51_8
TTTTCTTTTTCAAACGTTTCCATCACCTGTCATTCCGATGGGAGGTCGGAGTCGGATATAAATTCATGAATCAGATTGTCAACGTAAGTTAAATCCAGGTCGGACTGTTTTTCCAGCACCAGATCTTCATTGGCGTGTTTGAGCTTGTTGAGCAGGTTGAGAATGATGAGCATCAAGAGTTTGTTTCCGGCGTGGGGATAGGTTTTAAAGTAAAAAATGAGATTTTTCCGGTTGATTTTCATGACGATCGTATCACTGGAACAGATGACGCTGGCGGTCCGCTTGGTGGCCAGAAAGATGGCGGATTCCCCGAAAATTTCGGTTTTATGGATTTCGCTGATGGCGATGTCTTTTTTAGTTTTGTCTTTAACGGAAACTTCGACGTTACCGTTGACCACCGCAAACAAGGAATCTCCCACCTCGCCCTGGGTGATGATCTTTTCTCCTTTTTCATAATGGATGATGGAGGAAATCAGCAGCATTTTTTGAAGTTCGTCATCGTGCAGCCAGTGGAAGATCTGAATATTTTTAATGATGGGCAGGTACTGCAGTATATTGGTTTCTATTTTCATGAGATCCCTCTCGCTGCCATGGAAGGTTTTGGGTTAAATATTTCGGAGTTGCATGCATTCGGCAAAAAATATTTTGTCATGGTACCGGTATGCCTCTATGGTGTCAATAAAATTGCTAACATCAAATTGATGGCATTTAATGATATGGTGTCCGTTTCCTCCACCCCCGGATATACGGATGCCTTTGATGACGATATGTTGTCGGAACAGGATGTGGACCTTTTCGACGGGGCGGGGAATGCCGTTGCCTTTTAATTTCTGAAAACAGGATCGTTTGAAATCCGATCCGTTTTGGAAAACAAAAAAAATCGGCGTTGTCCCGATGCAAAAGCGACGCTGGTTTTTTTGGGGATTTCCATTGCATAGGCGTAATTGAGTTTGATATCTGATGAAACACAGGATTGAAAAAATCGGTGGCTTCAATTTGCGTTGAAAAGAAAGGCAAATCAGTGGGGAAAAACCAGATTCGACTTGTTTCATGGAATGTCAATGGTCTGCGGGCCATTGTGAAAAAAGGATTTATTAAGGCGATTGCGCGACTGGATGCAGATGTGGTCTGCATACAGGAAACCAAGCTCCAGGAATCCCAGTTGACGGATGACATCCGCCGCATCGACGGCTATGATTCCTTCTGGTCGTTTTCCACGGTGAAAAAAGGGTACAGCGGGGTGGGGGCCTGGACAAAAATCGCGCCGGTCTCGGTCAAACACGGGATTGGCATGGAAGTCTATGACGCGGAAGGCCGGGTCATTGAAATGGATTTTGGTGACTTTATTTTATTTAACGTATATTTTCCCAATGGAGGAATGGGTGATGACCGGCTGACCTACAAGCTGGATTTTTACCGGGATTTTTTTGCCTACGCCGACACGCTGCGGAACGCGGGCAGAAGCCTGGTGATCTGCGGGGATTACAATACGGCCCACAATGAAATTGATTTGAAAAACGCCAAAGCCAATGAAAATACGTCCGGATTCATGCGCATCGAGCGGGAATGGCTGGATAAAATCATAGCCGATGGATATGTGGACACGTTCCGGCATCTGTATCCGGAAACCGTGAAATATTCCTGGTGGACATACCGCTTCAAGGCGAGGGAGCGCAATGTCGGGTGGCGTATTGATTATTTTTTCGTGACTCGGGATCTGATGGAAGCGGGACGGGTCAAGGCGGCGTTGATCGACAATGACATTTCCGGATCTGATCACTGTCCCGTGGGGTTGGTGCTGGAATTTTGAATGCCCGGCCCTTTGGGTCGGGTTTATTGCTTGAGGAGGCAAAGGCGATGGCAAAAATCGCTGCGATTTACGGAAGCCCGAGAAGGAACGGCAACACGGCGGCCCTGCTGAAAAAAGCAGTGCAAGGAGCCAGGGATGCCGGGGCGGAAGTGGATGAGATCGTGCTGCGGGATTATAAAATCTCCCCGTGTCTTGAAATCTATGGGTGCAAAAAAGACGGCGAATGCGCCATCAAGGATGATTTTCAGGGAGTTCGGGACCGGATTCTGGGAGCCCGCGGGCTCATTATCGCAACCCCCATATTTTTCTATACGGTGAGCGCCCATGTAAAAATCCTCATGGACCGGTGCCAGTCCCTGTGGGTGAAAAAATACTGGATCGACAAGAAGGCTTACGGCATGTGGGAACCGAAACGCCTTGGCCTGGTCATCAGTGTCGGGGCCACCCGGGGCAGGCGGGTGTTTGACGGCATGCTGCTGTCCATGAAATATTATTTTGATACTCTGGATATGGAACTCTGGGATTCCCTGCTGTACCGGCAACTGGATTTTGAAGGCGATGTCAACGGCCATCCGGAATATCTGGAAGCGGCCTATGCCCGGGGCCGGGATTTTGTCCATGCGGTCAGGAAGCGCGGATGAATTTGAAATTTACGCCCATTGCCCTGCCGAACCAGCCCGTTTATCACTCTTTTTTGTCCCGCTGTCCCCGGAAGACATCGGATTACAGTTTTGTCAACCTCTGGGGCTGGGCTTCGGCCTATGATCTGGAATGGGCCAGAACCGATGACCTCCTCTGGCTGCGCCAGAATCGGCCGACCCGGCAATTCTGGGCTCCGGTGGGGGACTGGGGGGCTGTGGACTGGGCGTCTTATTTTGTGCGGTTTCCCGA
>PCSG01000025.1:2723-6547 GCA_002772195.1 Desulfobacterales bacterium CG23_combo_of_CG06-09_8_20_14_all_51_8
GTGCCCGAACCCCTGGCAGGGGTGTGGGAAACGGTTTTTGGGGATGCGGTTCAAGTTTTCCCGGACCGGGACCAGTTTGATTATCTCTATGATGCAGCAGATCTGGCGAAGCTTCCCGGCAACCGGTTTCATAAAAAGCGCAATCTCCTGCATCAATTCAAGAAAAGTTATGATTATCAGTATGTTGACATGTCTCCGGAACGTGTGGGGGCGGCCATGGCCATGCAGGACAACTGGTGCGTCTGGCGGGAATGTGATTCAGACCTTCAACTCGCCCGTGGAAATCAGGCCATTGAAAAAGTGCTGTCCCACTGGGAGGAGCTTGACGGCGTCATCGGCGGCTGCCTTTTGATCAAAGACGCCATGGCCGCCTATACCATCGGCGAACGGATCAGCGATGATACCCTGGTGATTCATTTTGAAAAAGGCGACACGGCGTATAAAGGGATTTACCAGGCTGTGAATCAGATGTTTGTGGAGCAGGCGACCGCCGGCCCGGACAATTCCATCAGATGGATCAACCGTGAGCAGGATCTGGGAGACCCGGGACTGCGCCGGGCCAAGGAATCCTATAATCCGGCAGCATTTTTAAAAAAATTCCGGGTTGTTTTTAAGAATTAAAAACCAGGTGAGACTATGCGGATTTTACTGGTCGAGGATGAAAAAAAAATTGCGTCCTTTGTCGAGCGGGGACTCACTGAGCAGCATTACACCGTGGATGTGGCGCATGACGGGGAACAGGGCCTGTACCTGGCCCAGATCAACCCCTATGATCTGATTATTTTAGATATCATGCTGCCCGGCAAAGACGGGTTTGCCGTGTGTCAAGAGCTGCGCAAAGAAAACAACGATGCGCCCATTCTCATGCTCACGGCCCGGGATGACGTGCGGGATAAAATTTACGGGCTGGATTCCGGGGCTGATGATTACCTGACCAAACCCTTTGCTTTCGGCGAATTTCTGGCCCGGGTCCGGGTGCTCTTGCGGCGGCAGCGGCCAGGCAAAACCAATCTGCTGAGGGTCGGGGACCTGGCGCTGGACCAGGTGACCCATTTGGTGACCCGGGCTGGTGAAAAAATCGACCTGACCGCCACGGAATACGCGCTGCTGGAATTTCTGATGCTTCACGCAGGTGAGGTCGTTACCCGCACCATGATTTCCGAGCATGTCTGGGACCAGGATTTTGACAGTTTTTCCAATGTGATCAATGTGTACGTCACGTATCTTCGGAAAAAAATCGATGCCGGGTTTCCCAAAAAACTCATTCATTCCGTGCGGGGCAGGGGGTATATGATCCAGGAATGAACGTCCGACGTCGAGCTTTCAACATCGAACATCGAACATCGAACATTGAACATTGAATATTGAACATTGAATATCGAATCAACCTTAACCCTTCAGCCTTTAGTCTTTGGTCTTTAGCCTTATGCCCCCCAAATCCATCCGATTCCGGGCCACCATCCTCTACACCTCGATTCTCTTCGGAATTCTCGCGATTTACAGCGGGGTCCTGTTCGGCGTTACCCGTCACGTTCTGTATCAAAACCTGGACAACGAGCTTCGGATCAAGGCGGCGGAAATTTCCAGTATTCTGAAATCCTATGAAAAACTCCGGCGTTTGGAAAGCCCGCACCAGCATCTGCTCAACAAACTCCTGGGGCTTCCGGACCACGCCCGGCTGATCATGGATGATCTCTGGCGTTCGGATATGCAGGCCCTGAACCTGGAAGATGATTTCATCGAGGTGGTCAATGCCCAGGGCCAGCCGGTCATCCGGTCCGAAAATTTTGATGACGCCGTCAGCCAGGTGTTTGAAACTCAGTTTTCCCTTTCACTGACCTATGAGATGTTTCAAAATCTCAGGAACGCGGATTTTCACCTGCGGGCCGTGAACTTTCCGTTTTTGTATGGAAACCGTCAGCTTCTGGTGATCCGTATCGCCACGCCCACAAACGAGCTGAACCGGACCCTGAACCTACTGCTTTATTTCATCGGGGCCGGCATCGTGCTTATCCTGGGGGTCACCAGTTTCATGGGCGGGTTTTTCGTCCGGTGAATTTTACAGCCCGTTGTCAAGGCTACGGAAATCGTGGAAGAGATTTCTCATAGCGACCTCCATCTGAGAATTCCGGAAATGGAGGCGGATGCGGAGATGCGGCGCCTGATCAACGCCTTTAACGCCATGATCGAGCGAGTCGAGACCTCCTTTGCCCATGTCAATGAATTCAGTTCCCATGTGGCCCATGAGCTGAAAACCCCTCTCGCCATTATCCGGGGCGAGGTGGAACTGGCCTTGAACGAAACCCGCGATATTGCGGAATATCAGCGGGTCCTGACCGTCACTGTTGAAGAGATCGACCGTCTGATTCGCATCATCAAAGACCTGCTCATGCTGGCCCGGCTGGACTTTAATCCGGATGTGTTTCGCTTTGAAAAAATCAACCTGAAGGAATTCCTTGCGGAGATTCATGAATACACCAGTATTCTCTGTGAGGAAAAAGGCGTGACGTCCGGACTGACGGTCCCGGATGTCGATTGTTTTGTCCGGGCCGACCGGGTGCATTTGCGGCGGCTGTTTTTAAACCTGGTTCATAATGCGGTCAAGTTTACCCCGGCCGGCGGCGATATCCGCATTAACATGGCCGCCGACGGCAATGATGTCCGAATCTCGGTCGCCGATACCGGGGCCGGGATCGCCCCTGCGGATATGGAAAAGATTTTTGAGAAATTTTTCCGGGCACATGACGCCAAAACCACTTCCGGCACCAGCCTGGGCCTGAGTATCGCCCGCTCCATCGCAAGGGCGCACCAGGGCCGGATCGACGTTCAAAGCTCCCCCGGTCAGGGATCGACGTTTACCGTCAGTCTGCCGGCTGCTCCATAAAGATTAGAAAAATTTAATCTTTTATTAACCTTCTTTTAATCTTTCCGGGATTATAGTTGAACTGTCTTTTGAGATGATTAATATCTAATCGCAGGAGGGTTCATCATGAATATCCTGGTTGTGGATGATGAAGAAAGAATCAGGAGCGTTTTTTGCAAGATATTTCAGCGGGAAGGATTTCATGTCATCGAGGCCGCCTGCGCTGCGGATGCGTATGATTTGTTATTGGAAAATCCGGCGGATCTGATTCTGCTGGATATTAATATGATGGAAGTCGATGGAACAATCCTGTATGATGTCGTGCAGTTATTCCGCAAGGAAGCAAAAGTGATTGTTACCAGCGTTTATCCCTTGGAAGATCAGAAACGGCTCATCCAGGGAGCGGAAGATTATTATGACAAATCCGACAGTCTTGGGCTCTTGGTTCAAAAAGTCAAAAAAGTCGCCGATGCCGGTATAAATTCCGCAGCGTCGGGGGCAGCATAGTTTATTTATAAATAAAACGATAAGATAAAAAGTTATGGGTAAGAATGAGTGAAAGGAGATTTAAAATGAAATGGATCCATCAACCCCATGTCAAGGCAGGAAGTCGAGCGGTTATTCCCATCACCGCGGCGGTCCTGGTACTGGTGTCGGTTTTTATTTTCACCCCCTATGCAACCACCGCCGCCGGGACCAAGCCCCCGGCCGTGCAGATGGTCCCCGCTAATTTCACCGATCTGGCCAAGACCTGCGGCCCGGCCGTTGTGAACATCAGCACCGTGAAAACCCTCACCAGCGGCGGGGGCCGGGTGTTTGAGCATTTTTTCGGCGGACCCCAAGGCCCTCAGGGCCGGCAGGACCCCTTCGGCCGGTTTTTCGAGGAATTTTTCAAAAACCAGCCCCAGCGGGAATTTCGGCAGAGCAGCCTGGGCTCCGGATTTATCCTGGACAAGAACGG
>PCSG01000381.1 GCA_002772195.1 Desulfobacterales bacterium CG23_combo_of_CG06-09_8_20_14_all_51_8
ATAATGCATAAACAGCAATAAATCGGAGGTTCCCATGACCTGCAAAGCGCTTCTTGTCGGTGTCAATAAATACAAGCTCCCCGGTTCTGACCTTCAGGGCTGCGTCAATGATGCCACGAATGTTCGGGATGTTCTGCTGAAGTATTTCGGCTTTACTGTCAAAAACATCCGGGTTCTGGTGGATACGCGCGCCACGAAAAAAGCCATCATCGACCGGTTGATGTGGCTGGTGAAAGGCGTCAAATCCGGCGACCGGATACTGTTTCACTTCTCCGGCCACGGCTCCCAGATCCGGGATCGGGACGGCGATGAATTAAAAGACCATCTGGATGAAATCCTCTGCCCCCATGATATGGACTGGGATGGCACCTATATCGTGGATGACGAGCTTAAAACCATTTTTTCAGCCATTCCCGCAGGCGTTCATCTGGATGTGCTTCTGGATTCCTGCCACTCCGGAACCGGCACACGTGAAATGATGAACCTCTCTGAGCATCCTGGGCCTGACATTTCGCGAGCCATCAGACAGCGGTTTCTGGCCCCACCCATGGACATTCTATGCCGGCAACTGGATGAAGATGATCTTTCGGTCAACCGAATCATGAAATCCGCCAATCCCGCAAACCATGCCCTGTTTTCAGGGTGCAAAGACAATCAAACCTCTGCCGACGCTTACATCAAGGGAACCTATAACGGAGCTTTCATCTATTATTTCTGCAAGCATATCCGGGATGCACAGGGTGCCATCACCCGCGCCGATTTGTTAAAACGTCTCCGGGCGTCATTAAAGCATGAGGGCTACGATCAGATACCTCAGTTGGAGTGCCCGGCGGCATGGAAGAAAAAAAAGGTTTTGGAATAATCGCGCGAGGGGGGGTCAAACCTTGATTTGTGATTAATAAAGAAAGAAGGATTCTTCGCGCTACGCGGACAATCACAAATCACAAATCAAGGTTTGATCCCCGCTTCCCCCCGCTTCCCTCAAATCAAGGTGCCCCTCATAACACACAAGGACCCCAAAAATGATTTCTAACCAAAATACATCCTTTCAAAAAGCCATTGATGCTGTGGAATCTCTTCCTTTTGATGATCGTGAAAAAGTTATTGAGATACTTAGAATGCGCATCGCTGAGCAACGACGTGACGAGATCGCTGCCAATGCTCAAGAAGCTTTGCAAGCAGTCAGGGAAAAACGGGCACAATTCGGAACCGTCGAGGACTTAAAGAAAAATCTTCTGGAAGGCTGATGTATACCCTATCATGGTCAAATGGATTCCTTCGTGGGTTTAAAAAGGCGACACGGAAAGATTCGTTTTTACAGGAAAAGATTTTCTCCGCGCTGGAAAAGCTTTCAATAGACTCCTTTGATCCTTCCCTTAAAGTCCATAAGCTACATGGAAAATTAATTGGGCTTTGGGCTTGTTATGTAGATTATGATTGCCGAATTGTATTTACCTTTGAAAAAGATCCGGATAACCAAAAAGAATTGATTGTTCTGGCAGATATCGGAAGCCACGACGAAGTTTATTGATAGCCCTGTCAAAAAAAAGGTACAAGTTTTAAATATTAAGTGATTAAGGGGTGGGCGTGGGATATCAATCGTTTGAGGATATGAAGGTTTGGAAGCGGGCTTGTCGGCTGGCGGTTCGCGTCTATGAAAATTTGAAGAGGAAGCTTATTTGAAGTCAAAGGGGTGATTTGAGCTCAAACCGTTATTTGTGATGAACAACCGAAGGCTTCGGCGGGAATATTCTGCCGCATAATCACAAATCAAGGTTTGACCCCAAAAATGCAAAAATGCCCCCTTACTGGGTTCCGGATCGCAGTCGCTTCGCTCCCTTGTCCGGAATGACGAGCTTTAAGTTATATGAAAAGAAAAATATACTTGGATTTGAAGATCAAACCTTGATTTGTGATCAATAAAAGGAAAAAATTCTACGTGGATAGTCCGCCGCTTAACCGCAAATCAAGGGATGACCTCCTGACGTATCATCTTTCCGGGTATCATCCTGAAATATCAAATCGATTCCCCGTTTTTGCGCCTGAACTGGCTATGGAAAACGATGGATTTGACAGAACACTTTTTGAAACCCTTTTTAAAATCGAGTCTTCTCATTTCTGGTTCAAAAGCCGAAATGAACTTATCATACAATGCCTTAAAAAATATTTCCCCTCTGCCCGAAATTTTTGTGAAATCGGATGCGGCACCGGTTATGTGCTTCAAGGAATTGCAGCCGAAAATCCACACATGAATGTGACCGGATCGGAAATTTATCTTTCTGCTTTAGATTATGCGGCACAACGGGTTCCAAACGCTGATTTGATTCAGGCGGATATTTGCCGGTTTCCTTTTGAATCGGAATTTGATGTCATCGGCAGCTTTGACGTGTTAGAGCATATCGATAATGACATGCTTGCATTACAAAACATACACAAGGCGCTTAAAGCCAATGGCGGTTTGATTTTAACCGTTCCGCAGCATGACTGGCTATGGTCATCTTATGATGACATGGCCTGCCATAAACGCCGGTATTCCAGAAGAGAACTCCTCGCTAAAGTTAAAGATGCCGGTTTTAATGTGATTCGGATGACATCTTTTATGACGTTTCTTTTGCCGGTAATGCTGGCTTCACGCTTAAAAAAAACGCCTGATCCGTCAACACTTCTTTCCGTTAACCGGGCCATGAATGCCATTTTTTATAAAATCAACCGGATTGAGCAGATGCTGATTAACCGGAATATTAATTTACCGTTTGGCGGTTCATTGCTCTGCATTGCAAAAAAATAAAATGATAATGGTGACTTTTTGGATCCTTTAAAAAAAGAAAAATTAGATAAGATTCGAATTCCGGACAGGCCATTTACGCTTCAAAACAATGCCATGTGTTTCCTCTCTGAAGATCGAACGCCGACTAACAGCGCGGGGAAGGGGTTTCAGGCTGTCATTCAGGAAATTTTAAAAAAATTCGGCCGACTATATTACCTATTAATTACAATTTTTTCTCCTGTTTTGCTGTACACTTATCATCAGCATTTGAAAGACTTGATGGCCAGGCATGATCATAAAAAAATCATCATTAATCTGGGCAGTGGTCCGGCAGTGATAAAGAATCGCAAGGATATCATCAATGTTGATATTTTTGCATTCAATGAAGTCGATCTGATTGCCGATGCCTTTAATTTGCCGATTCAAGATCAGTCAGTCGATGTCATTATAAATACAGCCATGATTGAACATGTATCCGATCCCCAAAAAATCGTGAGCGAAATTCACCGAATCCTCAAAAAAAAAGGCGAATTTTTTTGTTATTTGCCATTTATTGTGCCTTTTCATGCCGCACCGGATGATTTTCACCGGTGGTCCATTGAGGGCGCGAAGCATTGCTTCCGGCAATTTGAAAAAATCAGCGTCTCCATCGGCGCCGGGCCTACTTCCGGCATGTTATGGGTTATCCAGGAATGGCTGGCGATTGTGCTTTCATTCGGCAGCCGGACTTTGCATGATATGATTTTTATGCTATTAATGATCCTCACATCTCCTATCAAATTGCTTGATATCATTTTAATTCGCTTCCCTTATGCGGAAAAAATCGCCAGCGGATTTATTGTAACAGGGAAAAAATAACGCTATGAAAACAGCATTGGAATCCCAATCATCTCGTTACCAGATGCCAATTTTTATAATTGGCATGATATTGTTTACGGCTGCCGCCTGTTTCGGGTGGGTCAAGCTGCGTTACGGCTTTAACTTCATTGATGAAGGGTATCATGCCACGGAAAGCTGGCGGCTGGCTGTCGGGGATCATTTTCTGGAAGATAAAATCACCGGGGCGCTGATGCATTACACGCTCATCAATCGCCTTATTTTTGAAGTCTGCCCGGAAATCACACTGCTTGGTTTCAGAAAGATTCAGTTTGTTTTAACCATTTCTGCGCTGCTGTTATTCGGTCTGGCACTCTTTAAAGCCTCCGGCCGATACGCCGAACTGCCGTTTATCTTTTCCGTGTTCGCTTTCACCGGCCTGGACCCCATCGGAATGATCTCCAACATTTATTATCAAACCTATCCCCATCTGTTTATTACCTTGCACCTTTCTTTTCTGTTGTTCGGACTCAATGCGCAATCGCAGCTAACAAAAAAAGTCTTATACCTTCTGGCCGGATTCAGCTTGTGGGGTTTAAGCCTCAGCCATCTTGCTTTAAGCGGGATTATCATATCCCCTGTGCTTGTTTACTGGCTGTGCCGGAAATTCAAATTTGCTCACTATACATTCACATTTAAAGACCTGATCTATGTGCTTGCGCCCTTCATCTTTTCCTGGACGATTTTTATCATTGTTTTCAATAAACCCTATGTGATGAATATTGTTTCATCCATAGAAGTTATTTTGTCCATGCCCAGCCATTCCTCCGGACTCATCGGGCTCAACTGGGAGTTGATCAAATATGTTTCTATTGCCGGTGTGCTGCTGGCCGCTTTTTTTCTGATCCTTCATCTGCGGCATCTCATTCTGGTATTAACAGCGGGAGCCGCGCTTTCCCTGATGATTTTTTTCACCATCAAGACATCGTTTTTTGGCTTTCTGAAGCCCTATTATAATGGCTGGTTTGGCAGGCCAATGTGGTTTTCGTCTTTATTGATCGCCTTTATCCTCTTTTTCTGGATTTATATGCTATCGAAATATTTATTGAAGAGGGGGTTGAATAAAGAAGAAGAATTCGCGGTATTTTTAATGGCGCCTTTTACCATAATCGCCTGCACCATGAGTATTTTTTCCGGCCTGGGCTCATTGTCTGTATGTCAAACCGCCATTCCGGCGATGGCCGGCATCTTCTTTTTTGTGGCGGCCAGATTAAAGTCCCTGAAATTTTCGCCAGCAATGGCGCTTGCGATGATTTTGCTTCTGCTAAGTCCTTTTTATTATATGACTGCTGAAAACGACTGGAACTTCACTTGTTTTGATGTCCAGCCCGCACAGGCGGACACCCGAATAGAAACCGGTTTCGGCAGGGGTATTTACACGAATCAATTATATTCCAAACTCTATGACTGGCTGATCGCCAATGCAGCCGCCTTCACAAAACCCGGCGATTATGCCATTTCCTATGCGGTGGCCCCCATGGTACATATAATTACCGGTCTGAGGCCTTCTCTTGACGACACATTTGTTATTTTTGAAAAGTCAGAATCTTATTTTGAGGAGTGCATTGAATTTATGAAACAAAAACACAGAGAGCCTAAAATCGCCTTTATATTTGAACGAATGCCGGCGCTTTATCCTCTGCCTCAGGAAAAGGGCGCCGTGGGCTTTTTTGGAAAAAGCTTTGATTTCATGACATCTCAGGATCCGATTTCTGTTTACGTCCGCGCAAATATGACGCCTGCGTCAACATTCAAGATATCAGACGATCACATCATCAGATGCTATGTGAATCAGGCTCGTTGAATATCCCGGATTTTTCTGGCCGGGACTCCGCCGACAACCGTATAGGGTGCCACATCACTGGTGACCACCGCACCGGCAGCTATTACCGAATGTTCGCCAATATTGACTCCACCCAGAACCACCGCATTTCCGCCGATCCATACATTGTCGCCGATTTGGATCGGCTTCCCATAAAATTCCTGTTCAATCGCGGGTAAATCTGTTTTTTCGTAATCATGATTGCCTGTGCTGATAACGGTATTTGGCCCGATAAGCACATTATTGCCAATCGTCAATCCGCCCTGGCCGGATTGCAAATGCGCGTTTATGCCAATCCAGCATCCTGATCCGGTGGTGATCCCCTCCCCTTTGCGGGCATTGGAAACATAGCTGCAAATATATGCTCCCTTCATGACCCTGTTATTATCGCCAAGAACAATTTCAGCTTCTGACGCATGAATGCGGCAATATCTGTCTATATAAACCCCTTTGTGCAAAAGAATGGAGTCCATATAAAAAAGATCAACATTGGATTCCATAAAGCCCATATCCGATCCTCTTCGTAAAAACGGCTTGTATACTAACGCCCGGATAACCAGACCCACTGGCCCCGGCAGCCA
Source organism: Desulfobacterales bacterium CG23_combo_of_CG06-09_8_20_14_all_51_8 (assembly GCA_002772195.1). Lineage (GTDB taxonomy): Bacteria > Desulfobacterota > Desulfobacteria > Desulfobacterales > Desulfosalsimonadaceae > SURF-3. Next base: position 6,047 of record PCSG01000381.1, read on the forward strand.
GGAACACAGTAATTGGACCCCCCGCTCCAGAAAATAGCGCGCCAGCCCCGAAGCGCGGGTTTGAATATATTTGAGCCCCAATCCGACCGAAGGGTCTTCCATATAATTTTTTAATCCATCTTTTTCCAATTCAACCTCCCGGTTTATTTAATCGTCATTAATCAGCCATCTTCAAACCTTATGCCTTGACAGTTTTATCCATTGATTGATAATTTAAAACTTCTGGTATCCATGTCAGTTTATGTAGAAATTGGATTCCGGCCTCAATGTCATTAACTTAAAGGGCTTAAGTTAATGACATTTATTCCGGCCTTAGCGGTC
>PCSG01000286.1:0-1357 GCA_002772195.1 Desulfobacterales bacterium CG23_combo_of_CG06-09_8_20_14_all_51_8
CTTATAATTTGACCGTTTGAATAGACGGGATCGAAGAATATCAGTCCGATGAACGCATCCCCCTGAAAGGCAAAAAACTTTCTTGTTCCCTCCTCGTAGTCCATATTCATGGGTCTGATGAGAAATCGGATTTCTCTGCTTTTGACTTTTCTTGTTTTTATCCATTCTTCTGAAAATTGATGGTATCCATTTTTATGGTAATTTTCCTGAATAGTGATCCCGCTTTTTGCGGCCTGATTTAATGATGTCCGCAGGATCTGTTTTTTTTCCCCTTCAGGTCCCAGTTTTTCAAATCGATAATCGATTCAATGCCGAACTGTGTCGCATAAAATCCGAATTTCTCATACAGGAGTTTCGCGACAGGTTCAGACACTTGGGCAAATCCTGTAGGTCCGCCGCTTCGCAGAAATTCTGCGATGAGGGTTTCCTGGTCTTTAACATGACATACCGGGTCTGATAATACGGCCCGGCGGCCCCATTTTTGTTCATATGCGATATATCCTTTGCCGGGCATATCGAAGTATTGTATTCCCGGCTGAAGAGCTGAAAAAGACATGCAATGACTGCCGTATTCTTTAAGATACGATATTCTTTCTTCAAAACTGAACCTTTGAGCATCGTCGGGCATAAGGGGGTCCCATGCATGTTAGATGATAGGGTAATTGTTAAAGGAAATTTTTAGGGAGATTAGTTTTTTTGCCCCAGAATTGAACAATAGCGCTCATCAAAAAGCACTCTGAAATATTTTACTTTCTTTATTTCCAGGCCCAGTTCACGCATGCTTTTCTGGTAGTCATAAAACGGATGGAGTTCGTTATTGGCAAAAACCCAGAAAAACAGATCTGCCATGCGCCAGTAAAGTATCTGAAAAAATTTAGCAATCATGTTCCCTCGGGGGGGAGTCCAGTCGCCTATTACAACGAAGCCTCCTTTTTTTGCAAGATTCGTCAGGTGGCTGAGAACCTGTATCAGCTTTTCTTCAGAAAATAAATTGAGGAAGAAGTTGGCAAACACCATGTCATATTTTGAAAATTCATCCACATGAAGGATATTTTTATGGAGTTGCCGGATCGGGTGTTTGAATTCTTTTTTTTTTGCAATCCCTTTGTTGAGTATTTTCAGCATTGTGGCCGACAGATCAACGACCGTGACCTCGGCTCCCAGTTCAGCGGCCGCGATTGCGTCAATGCCGTGGCCGACGCCGGCGAACAGGACTTTGCTGTCGGGTTTGATCCTGTCATGCATCGCGGTCTTGCATTTGTCTATTTGATTGAAGCTGTATACAAAAGACATGAAATCGTAAAAAGGCCCTAAGATCGAGTATTTATCTTCCATGATCAGCTCTCCTGAATAAGTA
>PCSG01000286.1:1379-2605 GCA_002772195.1 Desulfobacterales bacterium CG23_combo_of_CG06-09_8_20_14_all_51_8
TGTGCTCATTGTTTCTTCCGGATAAGGTCAGAGGGATAGTTTAAAGGATGGCTTATTTTATAGGAATTCCCGAAGGCATCTCCCGTTCAAGGGTGGCAACGGCGCACCCTTCATCGGTGACCGCCGCCAGCAGCATACCTTCTGACAATACTCCCATGAGCTTGGCGGGCTTCAGGTTGGCCACCACAATCACCTGTTTGCCGCGGATAGCTTCCGGGGCGTAACTTTTGGCGATGCCCGCCACAATGGTTCTTGTTTCTTCTCCCAGAGCCACTTCCAGTTTGAGCAGCTTGTTGGCCTTGGGGATGGTTTCCGCCCGGATCACCGTGCCCACCCGTAAATCCACCTTGAGCACATCGTCGAAGGTGATTTCCGGTTTCAGGTCAAGGGCTGGTTTTTTTTTCGGTAATTCCTGGTTTTCCGGAGTGGTTTTTTGTTTTTTTGTCTCAATTCTGGGAAACAGGGTCACCGGGGGGAGCAGGCGGGTGCCCGGCGCAACAGCGCCCCACTGTCTGATTTGATCAAGGGTTGACAGCGTATTTTCATGGCTGATTCCCAGATGGCGCTGCATGGTGGCGGATGTGTCCGGCATGATGGGCGCGATCATTCCGGCAATGGCTCGCAATCCTTCCAGCAGATTATAGATAACCGCCGCCAGCCGCTCTTTTGCGGTTTTTTCCTTTGCCAGTTCCCAGGGCGCGGTGACGACCACGTATTTGTTCATTTTCGAAATCAGGTTCCATATGGCTGCAATGGCCTTGTGGAAACGGAAAGCTTCCATCTCTTCTGAAAATTCTGAAATGGCCTGACGGATGTCGTTTTTTAAATCCGGCAGGCCTCCGCCGTCCGCACCAGCAGACCCATCCGGCACAATCCCCTGAAAATATTTGTGGGCCATGGCCATGACCCGGGAAAAGAGGTTGCCCAGATCATTGGCAAGGTCCGTGTTGATGCGCTCAACAACCGTCTCTTCCGAAAAATTCGAGTCCAGGCCGAAGACCATTTCCCGCATCAGGAAAAACCGGACGGCGTCGGCCCCGTAAGCGGCGTGGAGGTGCCGGGGATCCACCACATTGCCCAGGGATTTGGACATCTTGCTTTCATCGATATTCCAGTATCCATGCACATAGAGGTGTTTGTACACGTCAATGCCCGCAGCTTTCAGCATGATGGGCCAGTAAATGCCGTGGGGTTTTAAAATATCCTTTGCCACGATATGGCGGGCA
>PCSG01000286.1:2655-6465 GCA_002772195.1 Desulfobacterales bacterium CG23_combo_of_CG06-09_8_20_14_all_51_8
AATATAATTGATCAGGGCGTCAAACCATACATAAGTGACGTAATTGTCGTCAAAGGGCAGGGTGATGCCCCAGGTCAGGCGGGATTTGGGCCGGGAAATGCACAGGTCTTCCAGGGGCTCCCGCAGAAACGCAAGGACTTCATTGCGGTACCGTTCCGGCTGGATAAAGTCCGGGTGACGGGTGATGTGATCCACAAGCCAGTCCTGATACCGGCTCATTTTAAAGAAATAATTGGATTCCCTGATAATTTCCGGGGCCGTGCCATGGTCCGGGCATTTGCCGTTCAGGAGCTCCCGTTCCGTATAAAACCGTTCGCACCCGAAACAGTAAAGGCCTTCATATTCGCTGAAATAAATATCGCCGGAATCGAAAATTTTCTGAAGGATCTGCCCGACGATTGCCATGTGTTTTTCGTCCGTGGTCCGGATGAACTTATCCGGGAACACGGTGAAATCCGGCCACAGATCCTGAAACAGCCGGCTGATTTCATCGGCATAGGCCCTGGGTGAGAGTTGCTGCTTTTCCGCGGCTTTGACGATTTTATCCCCATGCTCATCGGTACCGGTTAAAAAAAAAGTTTCCCGGCCTTGCATGGCTTGAAACCGCCTGGCGACATCTGCTGAGATGGTGGTATATAAATGCCCCAGATGGGGTTTTGCGTTCACATAATAAATGGGGGTGGTGATATAAAACGGCGGCGCCATGAAATTGGTTATTCCTTCTGTGGATTCTGAGGTTCTTTTTTTTCATAAGTGTCGTTTTCAAATGTCAGACAGCACATCAGTCTTCCGCAGACACCGGAAATTTTGGTCGGGTTTAAGGACAGCCCCTGATTTTTGGCCATCCGGATGGAAACCGGATCAAACTTGGCCATAAACGCCGCGCAGCAGAGTTCCCGGCCGCACCGGCCGACTCCGCCGCACATTTTGGCTTGGTTGCGGATGCCCACCTGCCTCATTTCAATTTTGCTGTGGAATTCCTTGACCAGGAGCTTCACCAGTTTGCGGAAGTCCACCCGTCCGTCGGCCGTAAAAAAGAAAGTGATTTTGCTGGCGTCGAAATTGCTCTCGGTTTGAAACAAATTCATTTCAAGTGCCAGTTCCCGGATGCATTGCCGGCAGAATTCAAAGGCCTGTTTTTCGATTTCCGCGTTTTTCAGGATCTGATTAAAATCATTATCTGTTGCGGGTCGGTACACTTTTTTCAAGGGGTGGGACAAATTCAGCGTTTCGACGGAAGCCGTAGGCTTTGCCACGGTTCCGAATCCCGGGCCGTTTTCCGTTTCAACGATAACGGGATCGCCGGTCTTCAGGACAAATGATCCACAGTTAAAATCATAAATTTTGCCGGCCGGTTTAAACCGGATGCCTACAATCTGATTCATTTATATTAATTTTCCCTGGATAGTGTCATTATCAGTGCATCTAAGCTCAATCGCAAATTCGCATTGGACCTGATATCGGCTTCCGCTCGTTCAATGGCCCTGATTTTTTGCAGCCGATCCCCGACGGGCGCTTTTTGAAATGACGCTTTTATTTTTTGTGTCAAGTCTTTGTTTATTATTCTTTCAGGCGCGGACGGATAAATCACCAGATCCCGCAGCCAGTTTTTCATTATTTCAAATGCCGTGAAAATCCCGTCTTTATTTTTTGATAATGCTTCGGAAAAGGCAAGACATAAATTCACCGGCCGGTTGGGCAGTGCCTCTAATTCATCAATAATCCAGTCCCGTTTTCTGACCCAGGCGGATGCGATCATAGATTCGGCCCGCGTGATGCTGCCGCCGGCCATGGCTGCGATGGCGGCCGCCTTTTCCGCTTCCAGTCCATGGGTTTTTTCAAGATAGGTTCTCAAGGAATTGACGGAAACAGGGTTGAAGCGGATGTGCTGGCATCTGGAAACAATGGTCGGCAGGATATCCGACGCCTGCAGGGCCGTCAGAATGAAGACCGTATGGGCTGGGGGCTCCTCAAGCGTTTTTAAAAGGGTATTTCCGGCTTCCGGATTCAGTTTGTGCGCGTGGGCGATAATGGCAAAACGCGTGGCCGCCTCGTAGGGTTTTAACGCCAGCTTTCCGCACAGGGCACGGATCTGATCCACCTTGATCATATCGCCGGCGGGTCTGATCCAGATGACATCCGGATGATTATCGGAAGTGATTTTCAGACAGCTGCGGCATCGGCCGCAGGGCTCCATTCCGGCGTCTTCGGACGGCCGGGTCTGCGATGGGCTTAGCCGCTCAAAACAATTGCATGCCATGGCAAACACCCTGGCAGCTGTTTTTTTTCCAATCCCTTCGATCCCTGTAAAAAGAAAGGCATGGGGAAGGGCGCCCCGAGCAAGGGCGGCGGTCAGGAGTCGGACAGGGCGGTCTTGACCCACCAGGGACGCAAAACCAGGCGTCTGTTTTTCAGTGGCTTTCAATCTGGGATTTATCTGTTAACGCGTTCTCGAAGTTCTTTTCCGCATTTGAAAAAGGGGAGTTTTTTGGGGTTGATGAGTACTTTTTCTCCGGTTTTCGGGTTTCTGCCCACATAGCTTTTGTAATTTTTTACAAAAAAGCTGCAAAGCCCCCGAATTTCTATTCTTTCCCCGTCGATCAGGGCTTCAGATATGGAATCAAAAAATATCTGGACAATTTTTGCCGCTTCCGATTTTGAAATATCAGCTTCTTTTTTTAAGGCTGAAATAAGTTCCAGTTTGTTCATATCGCCTCCTCAAATTATTCCTTTGGAATCAGGTTCAGTCAATTTTCTTTTCATTAAATATAAATTTATAAAAAGTCAAGTAGTTATGCCAATATTTTTTTTCGGCAATTTTTCAGGGCCGCTTTGGTTAAGAATCGGATGCGCCGGCCGGATCGAATGCCAATGCGTCGGCATGCCCATCCGGCAAGGGTTTACAACCCGCTCCCCATATCTCCGAGGCCGGTTAAGCTGATCATGAAACCGAATTTTTGGTCGTCATCCTCGTGCTGATAATAAACTTCGTACCCCCAGCACTGAGCCTGGTACCGAAATCCCAGCCCGGTTTCGATATCTTCCGCCTCTTTCAGGTTTCTTTCATAGTTTCCGAAAATACTTACGGCGTCGGTGATGGCGGTGCTGGCATCCAGATAAATGGACTCACTGGCGTCTCGGGTGTACCGGTATTCCACGGTGAGGCGGTCGTTGCGCGGGGTATTGATTCTCACATAAGTGTTCGCTGTTGTGAAAATTCCGCTCTCATGGTCCCATTCCGTGTCCGCATGCAGGGTCAGCAGGCGCACAGGGGTCAGGATCAGTTCCGCGTACAGCGGGAGAAACGGCTGTTCGTCCGGGGTGTTTCCCAGGATGAAATCATAGGACTGTGCTATTTTAAACCATAAAAATTGATTGTACGTATCCTTTTGGCTGGTCTCCGGTGGGCTGATCCCGGGGCCGGTGGCATTGCCTTCAATCGCCGGGGAAAGAGACGTGTCGCCGGTTTCCGGGGGCCGGTTCCGGGAGATCAGCAGGTTGGTCAGGGAAAACGTCAGGCAGTTTTCCGGAAGGATCTGGTCCGTATCATCAAAATCCGGGTTTTCCGCCTGGTCCAGATCGGGAATATAGGAATATTCGAGCATTGGAATGATGGTATGCTTGATTTTTTTTATGGACCCGGCGCCGACCGGATAAACGGAAAACAGGTCGGTGGAGAGTTCGGCCTGCAAATCATAGAGTTCGCGGTTCATGAACTTATATTCATCCGTCACTGCGGCCACGTCCTCGTCCATCCGGTCCAGATACCAGTCTGTCTGCCGGAATCCGGCGGACGGCTCAAAAGTGAAA
>PCSG01000226.1:0-942 GCA_002772195.1 Desulfobacterales bacterium CG23_combo_of_CG06-09_8_20_14_all_51_8
ATCAGTTCCTGCCGCCCACGGCGAATTTTAAAAATCCCGTGGATGTGATCGGCGACGCCACCCGGGAGCGGTATGAAAATGCTCTCGAAACCGTGATCCAGGATGAGAATGTAGACTGCGTGCTCATGATCCTGACGCCCCAGTCCATGACCGACGCCATCGGAACGGCGGAAGCCATCGTCAAAACCTATCTTAATTCCACCAAGCCGATTATCTGCAGCTTTATGGGCGTGGTGGACGTGTCCGCCGGGGTCGCGTATCTTCAGAAAAATGGGGTGCCGGTGTACCGGTTTCCGGAGGATGCGGCCATGGCCATGGGCAAGCTCTATGAGGCCACCCAATGGCTGGGCCGGCGCATTCTGCCGGAATATGACCTGACCTTTGACACGGCCCGGGCCAGTGAAATTGTTGCCCGTTATCTGGCCGAAGGGAGGACCGTTCTGGGGGAGGAAGACGGTCAGGAACTGTTGAAATGTTATGGGTTTGATATTCCAGCCATGAAAATCGCCGGTTCCGCGGCGGAGGCGGCCGAAATCGCCGATGAAATCGGACTTCCCGTGGTGATGAAAATTGTTTCTCCCCAGATCCTTCATAAATCCGACGCCGGCGGGGTTCAGGTGGGCCTGAAAACCCGGGAAGCCGTGAAAACCGCGTTTGATGAAATCATGACGTCATCCAGAAACTACAATCCCAAGGCCGAGATCCAGGGCGTCCTGGTTCAGAAAATGGTGCCACCCGGTCAGGAGGTGATTCTGGGGGTCACCAAATACCCGGGATTCGGCCATCTGCTCATGTTCGGCCTGGGGGGTATCTATGTGGAGCTGTTTAAAAACGTGACCTTCCGGCTGGCGCCGGTCGGCAGAAACAACGCCCGGCGCATGATTCGAAGCATCAAGGGCTTTGAAATCCTGGACGGATTCCGGGGCAAGCCCAAGGCGGACG
>PCSG01000226.1:1068-5813 GCA_002772195.1 Desulfobacterales bacterium CG23_combo_of_CG06-09_8_20_14_all_51_8
TTATCATCACGTTTGACAAGGAATAATTCCATTTATATTTTCCCGGTGATATTAAAAGTGCCGGATGAAAAAAAGGCGCTTACCGGAAGGGCGTCGGTGGCTTTTTTAAGGCAATACGCCCGGCGGGCGGTTCTTTTGTCCGCCGAAAAATCCGGCATGGATATAAAGGAGCTTCAAAATGACGCATCCGGCGCGCCGATCCCGGCGGGCGGGGTATTCTGGTCCCTGAGTCACAAACCGGGCTATGTCGCCGGCGTGACCGCCACCAGTCCCATCGGCATCGATGTGGAGCGTATCCGGCCGGTGTCAAAGGCGATGTTTAATAAAATTCTTGATGATCGGGAGCAGAAATTGGCGGGTGCGAACTCCCCAGAATTTTTTTTTCGCTGCTGGACGGCTAAGGAAGCGGTCTTGAAAGTTACGGGTGTGGGGCTTAGGGGATTATCCCGATGCAAAATTCTGCGTTTTTCAGAACCGGCGACCGTGACGGTATCCTATGATGAGCACCCGTGGGAGATTGAGCAGGCTGTTTATGACGATCACATCATATCTGTGGTAACCCAGGGCCAAGTCGTATGCTGGGTATTTTAGCGCAGCACTTCCCGTACTTTTTGGGATAATTCAAGCAGGCTGAAGGGTTTTTGAATAAACCCCCGGGCCCCTTTTTTTAGAAGATCGGAGGCCGGGCCGTTGATGCCGTAGCCGCTCGATATCAGAACGGTAACGTCGGGATCGATGGCTTTGAGCTGGGTGAAAGTTTCACCCCCGCTCATTTTGGGCATGATCAGGTCCAGAATCACCAGATCGATTGTTTCCCTATGGGCCGTAAAGGTTTCAATCGCGGTCATCCCGTCGTTTGCGGTCAAAACCGTGTATCCCAGCTCTTTGAGCATGGTTCCCCCGGTTTCCGTGAGCATCACTTCATCATCGACAATAAGAACGGTTTCCGTTCCCCGCAGCAGGGGGGCCGAAGAATTTTTTTGTACTTCCAAGGGGTTTTCCGATGCGGGCAGGTAAATGGTGAACGTCGATCCTTTGCCCGGTTCACTGGTAACCAGGATATATCCCCGGTGATTTTTGACAATGCCGTATACAGAAGAAAGGCCCAGTCCGGTGCCCTGACCATGCGCCTTGGTGGTGAAAAAAGGTTCGAAGATTTTTTCCTGGATGCTTTTATCCATGCCGGAACCGGTATCGGTCACCGACAGTTTGACATATTGTCCGCCCAGGTCCTGATAGAAGGCGAGTCGATAAGGTTCAAGCAACACGTTTTCGGTCTGGATGAAAATATCCCCGCCGTCGGGCATGGCCTGAGCCGCGTTCACCAGCAGGTTCAGCAGGGATTGTTCCATCTGGCCGGGATCGGCGTTGACAGGCAGAAGCCCGTCGGCCAGTTGGGTAAAGACGGACATTTCTTTTTTGGTGGAGGAAAAAATTTTGGCCGTCATCCGGATGATGGCGTTTAAATCAACTGTTTTGGATTCCTGGTGGCTTCCCCGGGCAAAGCCGAGAAGCTGGCGGCTCAGATCAGCCCCATGCTGGATGTGCTGCTCGATGGTTCGAAGCTTTCGGTAATGGGGATGGCTTGGGTCGGTTTTCATGAGCATGAGCGACGTATTGCCCTGGATGGTCATGAGAAGGTTATTGAAATTATGCGCGATGCCGCCGGCCAGCGTGCCGATGGCCTCCATTTTCTGAACCTGCTGAAGCTGGCGCACCATGCGTTTTTGTTCGGTGATATCCCGGATAATTCCCTGATAGCCGAGGATTTCGCCGTCATCCGCATACCATAAAGAGGAGGTCAGCAGGCAGTCGATAAGGGTTCCGTTCTTTTTTTTGAATTTGATTTCATAGTCCCGGACATAGCCTTTTTCCCGAATGGTTTTTTTAAATTTTCCCCGATCCGCCGGGTCATGATAGATTTTGAGGATATCCGAACCGATCATCTCTTCCCTGGAATAGCCGAACAGCTCAATGCCGGCCGGGTTGAATTCAATGACCCGGCCATCAATGGTCATAATATAAATAGCGTCCCGGGAATTTTCAAAAAGGCTCCGGTATCTTGCCTCACTTTTTTTCAGGGATTTCTCGGCCATTGCCCGTTGGGACATGTCACGGGAAACCCCAATGATTTCAATAATCTGACCGGATTCATCCACGATGGTCCGGGCCGTCAGTTCCGCCTGCAGAATCGTTTTGTCCTTGCGGATATATTCGATATCAAAGGAATGCGTCAGCCGCGCCCGGGACGGGTCTTTTTTCAGCCGCTCGCGCTCTTCGGCAAGATACGCGGCGCCGATTCGCATGGTCTCGGGAGTCACAAAATCCCAGATGGTCTTGTTCCGGATTTCGGCCTTTGAAAATCCCAGCATGGTCTCCACCGACGGACTCAGGTAGGTGGTCCGCGAACCGTCGGCTGACAAAACCCATATGAGGTCCGGAATGTTTTCGATCATCATCCGGTATTTGGCCTCGCTGCGCTCGTGCTGCGACAGATCCTTCCGGAGCCCGGCGTTTTCCGATTCCAGAATCTGGATGCGCCGCATAAGTTCATCATAGGAAGGGTTGTCAGCCATCAGGAAAGTCTCCGGTTGCGATATTCGCGGCAGGCGGTGATCAGTTCCGGAATAAAGACGGTGAGGTCTTCGATGATGCAGATATCGGAAATATTGAAGATGGCCGCATGGGGGTCCGTGTTGATGGAAACGATGAATTTTGCGTCCCGCATCCCACTGATATGCTGGCTGGAACCGGATATGCCGCAGGCAATATAGACCTTGGGCGCAACCGTGGCGCCGGTGATGCCCACCTGCCGGTTGTATGGGAGCCATTTTTTATCGCAGAGGGGCCGGGAGCCGGTGACAGCGGATTTCGGGAACAACGCCGCCAGTTGATCCATCAGACCCAGATCTTCTTTTTTCCGCACCCCGTTTCCGGCGGACACGATAACCTCGGCGCTATCTAAAGCCGAGGTGTCTTCCGCGCCGGATTTTTCGCCGAGCCATTCATAGGCGTCGAAAACCCCTGGCAGATCAAAAAATGAGATTTTTCCGGCGGTCGCGTCCGCGTCCGGTTCCGGCTTGAAAGCGCCGGGCGCAACGGTCAGCACCGTGGTCCGGGACGTGGCCTTCACCCGGGCGGAAATTTTGTCGTTAAAAACAGCGCGGGTGAAACAGATGCCGTCGTCGGTGAATGAAATTTTTTCCACGCCGGTAATGCACGCGGCATTCAATTTTACGGCAAGGGCCGGGGCCGCGTCCAGTCCCCGGCTGGTTTGGGCCATGCAGATCCAGGCCGGATGAAGGTCTGAAAGCAGCGCATCCGGCAGGTTTTTAAGAAGAATTTCATTGGCCATATTTTGGCTGCCGCAAGTGATGGTTAAAATATCCAGGCCTGTTTTCTCGGCCAGGAGCACGGGAGCAAGGGCGTTTTTTCCCCCGGTCATCAGAATGATGATATCCCCGCCCGTGAATTTTCGCAGCGATTTTGCCGCGGCCACCAGCTCATAGGTGACCGGGGCGATGTCGTCCCTGATTTGTTCAGCAATGATCAGAATTTCCGGATTCATGGCTTAATTAAATCCCATGGATGGCTGAAATTTGTCAAATAAAAAGTCGGGCAATCGTTCTTCTCCCAAGGGGGTAACAATCAATACGGCTGATTTCATCTATCCCAGCATCAGCGGCCTGAATTTCCCGGAGCTGGAATGGAGAGATAGGCAAGCCGTTTCAGTTCGCGGCGGCCAAGGGTAACGGTGTCTAAGATGAATCCGCAGAAGAGGCTTAAAAAAGCGAGCAGCATGATCCCTGTGGAAAGAATTGCCGTAGGAAAACGGGGGACATATCCTGTTTCGATATAGGTGATAAAAATCGGAATCATCAGGATCACCGATAAAGACGCAAGCAGGACAAAAACGAGGCTGAAAAAAATCAGCGGCCGTTCCTCCTTGAAAAGAGTGAGGATGGTCTTGAGTATCCGGAACCCGTCACGATAGGTATGAAGTTTACTCTTCGATCCGCTGGGCCGCATCCCATAAGGGGTAATGATTTCAGCAACCGGCATCCTCAGCTCCAGGGCATGCACGGTCAGTTCGGTCTCCGTTTCAAACCCTGTGGCAAGTGCCGGAAAGGATTTCACGAATCGTCTTGAAAAAATGCGATATCCGGACAGCATATCGGTCAACTCACGGCCGAAGATCAGGGAGACAAAGCCTGTCAGAACCTTCTCAATATCAGAAAACATCCGGCGCAGCACATTTCCCTTTCCCTGACGTTTTTCAAACCGGACAACTGCCCCGGCCGTGGCTGCCAGACGCGCTGTTTCATCAGTGGAATTGTTATCATAGACATAAAAATCAGCCCCGGGAAGCGCTGTGCGGAAATTGCCGACAACCTGAGCCACTGTTTTTTCTTCATTATAGCAGGGAATCAGAACCGCAATTTTCCCTGTAAATTCAGCGTTGTTTATGACTGCCATGAATTGTTTCCCCTCGCCTTTGATGTATCTGTCCGTTTCAGAGTGCAGAAATAAAGAGGGAATTCCAGATGTTCTTCGATATGGGGCCGAAGCTCCCTGCAAGTGACCGTATCAATCGCAAGTCCATAGCTGTTCAGGGCCGCCACGCTCGCCTCTTTCTCACAGGATCGGTACAGGACATATAAAGGCCCGCTCTGCCTTGCGATCAGATCCTGCATCTGCAGATCAAATCCATTGGGCTTGTCTTTCGGCCCGGTAAAATAGCTCTG
>PCSG01000226.1:5960-6466 GCA_002772195.1 Desulfobacterales bacterium CG23_combo_of_CG06-09_8_20_14_all_51_8
ACCGGGCTGGAGGGTAGAAAGTAGCACAATCGCGCAGAGGAGGGCCGCGCTGTTTCGGACCGCCGGCCGCCACGGGAAAGTATTGATGGCTATCAGAATCCCCAGCGGCGCCAGCATTTCTAGTGGCAAAAGATAGCGGTAAATTCCAAAAAGCTTCAACCACGCCCCATAGGCGATTAGGGCGCCGGATAACAGAAACAACCGGCCATAGCGGAGCCTCTCGGCCGATGATCCGGCCTTTACCGCTTCCCCGAATATTTTTTGACGCCGTATCCGTTTCTCTAACAGGAACAGCAGGGCAATGATCGCCACCCCTAAAAAAACGGCAAAACGCAAATCCCGGAAAAAGATTTCTCCGGTACGCAGAGGGTCCATCACTATCAGAAACGGAAAAAGGAGGGCGTCTTTCAGCCCGTCCGGCAGAAACCGGGCGTCGCGATAGTCGGCGATCGAAGCCATGGGGGATTGAAAAAATTGATTAAAATAGGGGAAAAGAGGGTTTGCAA
>PCSG01000226.1:6477-9834 GCA_002772195.1 Desulfobacterales bacterium CG23_combo_of_CG06-09_8_20_14_all_51_8
GGAAAATTCTTCGCCAAAACGATACCGGTACCAGCAGGAAGGCAAGACACCAGCCAACCGGGAAAATAGCGGCCGGTTGTTTCAGACCTGCAGCCGCTCCCATCATCAGGCCGCCGAAACCAGCCAGGCGGAAGGCGTATGATATCTTCCGGCCGGTCAGAAGGGGATAGTCGGCCAGAAAAAGCCAAAGGCTTCCTAAAATCAGCAGACTGATCAGATTATCCGCAAACATCGTACCGGTTTCCGAGATATTGCCCGCCCCTAGAACCCCGATCAATGCCACCGGATAATACCGCCACCATGGCAGCGTGTCATCGGCGAGAGCGCATCGTGCAATCCCCATCATGATCGGGAAATTGAATCCTTGTATGGCTCCCAGGACAAACCCGACTGTCCGTGGAGAGAAATTGGTGACCAGTTTGTAAAAGGGGATATACAGGAGAGGGTTATAAAAAGTGGCTACCTGGGCGGGGGCCACATCAAAATCGAAGCGATGAAACAGAAAGGCATAGGCGTTGTAAAAGTGATAATTCCGTAGATCCCAGTTCGCATCCTGGCCTAAATAAAGAGAAAGACAGCCGAAAACAAGCGGTCCTGAAAACCACGGAAATATAGAAACCAAAAATCGTGAGCGAGAGTGAATCATGATAGAATTTTTTATATACGGCACTTCCAAGGAGAAAAAAAGAAATTTTTTCCAGGCCGGATAAAGATTCAATAATGCCATATCCTGTTGTAATTAGATTCACAATTTTTTATAATACCGCTGACATCGGCAGGAAATAAGACAACGCGCGGTTGCAGGAGAGGAGATTGTTTTTCATGAAACCTTCATTTGCCATCATCGGATGCGGAAAAGTGGGCAGGGCTTTCGCCCGGCATCTGGCAAAGGCCGGATACCGGCCCGCCGGGTTCGCCAGCCGCAGTCCCGGTTCCGCCAGGGCGGCGGCGGAAGCCGCCGGTGTCCCGGACCATTGGTTTGAAAAATCCTGGGACGCAGCCCGGGGGGCCGATATTGTTCTCCTCACCCCGCCGGATGGGGCCATTGCCGCCGTCTGCCGGGAAATCGCCGAAAACAGGGGATTCTCCGAAAACACCACGGTCCTTCATTGCAGCGGAGCCCTTTCATCCTCGGAACTTGCGGCGGCCCGGCAGTCCGGCGCAAGGATCGGGTCCCTGCATCCCTTGCAGAGTTTTGCAACGGAAAAACCCGGCAATCCCTTTGCCGATATCATGATGGCCGTGGAAGGTGATGCCGGGGCCGTGGAAATTGCCGGGCAAATGGCCCGGGACCTGAAAGCCCGTCCGTTCACCATCACAACGGAAGGGAAAATTCTCTATCATGCGGCTGCGGTGGTGGCGTCCAATTATCTGGTGACGCTGATGGGTCTGGCCGTGGACCTGATGGCCGCATCCGGGGTGTCAAAGTCCGATGCATTTAATATTTTGAAACCCCTGATTCATGGCACCCTCAACAATATTGAGGGCGTCGGCATTCCCGACGCCCTGACCGGGCCCATTGCCCGGGGGGATGTGGCGATTGTTGAAAAACATGTGGCTGCCATCGGGCAATTATCGGCTGAAATGACAAACTATTATTGCCAGTCCGGCCGGCAAACCATCAAAATCGCCCAGGCAAAGGGGACCCTTTCCGAACCCGCGGCCCGACAATTGTCGGGAATCTTTGATTCCTTCGGTCTTGAGCCTTCAGTCTTTATCAAATCCATTGCAGAGCATGGGCCGGTCTGTTAGTCATTTGAAAGAGTCAAGGGCAGACCCCTTCACAAGACATTGTGCGTCATCCCAATATCAGAAAACGCAGGCAACGTTATACAAAGTTATCGAGGATATTGGAGGTAATAATGAATACCCAGCTTAAAGAAATTGTTAAAGTTTGGCCCGAAATTCAGCCCATATTTTCAGTGCCGCATAATAAAAAAGACTACGATCGATTGGTCAATCTGCTTGACAGGCTTGTTGATGAGGTTGGCAATAATGGGAGTCATCCTTTAGCTTCTCTGATGGAGACGATTGGAAGCTTGATTGAAACATATGAATCCCAATATATTAAAGAGATGGAGGGTAATCCAATAGACGCTCTTAAAGCTTTGATGGAAGACCATGGCCTTAAGCAGTCTGATCTGTTTGAAATCGGAAGCCAGGGAGTTATATCAGAAATTTTATCCGGTAAACGTCAACTAAATGTCCGTCAGATAAAAATATTGAGCAAGCGTTTCAAGGTGTCTCCGGCAGTCTTTGTCTAAATTGAATTTAAATGATAATTTGGAACCCTTTCGGTACTCTTATCAAAATTGGGCAGCCAGCCGTTTCAAAAAAACGGCCAATTGTGAACAATTTGGGTTCTGGCAGGCATTTTGCCTGTGTCCCCCCTCCCCAGATATTGTATATATCTCAAGACCCAAAATGAGTCCCTTGTTACCGTTTTGTATAACCATCAGCGTTCGGGCATTTCTAAAGGAATGCCCCATTTTTTCATATACTTCCATACCGATGTCCGGCTTTTCCCCATGCGTCGGCCCACCTCGGCCTTGTTCCAGCCGCACTCGTTAAGCATCGTCATCAGCCGTTCCCTGGTGATCGCCAGTCTGATCGGATGATGTTCAGTCGCAGTCGCGGCAATGGGCGGGTATCCCATTTGCCGGATTTCCACTGGCAGGTCAACGATATTGATCTGGTCGGTATTGCACAACACGAACGCATGCTCAATGGCGTTTTCCAATTCCCGGACATTACCCGGCCAATGGTGGTCCATCAACACCCGCAGTGCGTCGGATGTCAACCCGGTGATGGCCTTGCCGGTTTTTCGGTTAAACTGGTTGATGAAATGAGCAATCAAGAGGGGAATGTCTTTTTTGCGTTCCCGGAGGGGCGGAATAAAAATCGGGAATACTTTCAGCCGATAATAGAGGTCTTCCCGGAACAAACCCTGGGCCACCATGGCGAATAAATCTTTGTGTGTGGCGGTGATAATCCGAATATCCACGGAACGTTTTTTCGATTCCCCCACCCGTTCAATCTGTTTTTCATGAATGGCCCGCAGCAGCTTGAGCTGAATAAACGGGCTGATGTCCCCTATTTCGTCAAGAAAAATGGTCCCGCCATCGGCTTCTTCAAATCGTCCTTTCCGGTCCCTGTGCGCGCCGGTAAAGGCTCCCTTCACATGGCCGAAAAGCTCACTTTCCAGAAGGGATTCGGACAGGGCGCTGCAATTGACGGTGACCATTGGCTTGTCAAATCGGTCATGGTTGTAATGAATTGCGCCGGCCACCAATTCCTTTCCGGTGCCGCTTTCTCCTTGAATAAGAATGGTGGCGTCGCTGTTGGCTGCGGCCTGTA
>PCSG01000364.1:0-5611 GCA_002772195.1 Desulfobacterales bacterium CG23_combo_of_CG06-09_8_20_14_all_51_8
CACCCTTGATAATCTGAATTTCAAAGGCCTCACATGTCTGCCTCACCAATTCCCGTAATCGAAGGGCAACATCGCCGGTCAAAACCTTATAACGATATTTTGTTACCCATACAAAATGATACTCAAGATTGAAAACTGTATGACTCCCATATCGATATTCCATCTATACCTCCTTTTTCAGGAAGTGTAGCACATCAATTGGGAATGATAAATCTGCCCGCCTAAAGGCGGGGGCTTAAACCTTATTTGAGACCAGTTAACCTTATCATATAATTTTTTCAATGAATTCATCCGGATCACAATCAAGCAAGTCCGCGGCGTTTTCATTTCCCGCCCATCCGCTCCGGCCTTACCCCCGCAAATCCACGCATTCTCCCACTTTAGGGACAAACACATCATGGCCCCTGGATTTCAGGGTGTCGGCAAATGCCAGGGTCTGGTCCTCGTCGCCGTGAACCAGGGCGATTCGTTTGATGTTGAGGTTGGATTTTTCAATAAACCGCAGCATTTCGTCCTTATCCCCGTGAGCGCTGAACCCGTCGATCTTCTCCACCCGGGCCGCCAGGGGATATTCCTTGTTCAAGAGCCGCATCCGGGGCGCTTTCCCCTTGCGGCCGGATTTTGCGTAAAGCTGTCCCTCTTCCAGGATACGACGGCCAAGGGTATTCTGGGCCATAAAGCCTACCACCAGAATGGTGTTTTTCGGGTCATGCATCTTATATCGCAAATGGTGCAGGATGCGGCCGGCTTCACACATGCCGGACGCGGAAATGACAATATGCGGCGTTTTCTCCCGCATCAGGGCCATGGACTCCTCCACGGACGCTGTAAAGTGCAACTGGTTAAACATAAACGGATTGTCGCCTCTTCTCAGAAAATCCGCCTGGGTTTCCAGGTCATACATTTCCGGATGTTCCCCAAACACCTTTGTAATCCGGGTGGCCAGGGGACTGTCCACATACACCGGGATGCGCGGGGTCTCGTTGCCGTAATAAAGTTCATGGATCACATACAACAGTTCCTGGGTACGGCCGAAGGCAAAGGCCGGAATCAGCAGGGTTCCGCCGCGCTCGACCGTGTCATTGATCACCTGTTTCAAGCGCGGGGCCATATCCTTCACCGGCTCATGATGCCGATTCCCATAGGTGCTCTCCATGATCAAGAGATCAATCTCCCGGTCCTCTTCCGCGAAATTTAAGGTGGGGTCCTTTAGAATGGGTTTGTCAAACCGGCCGATATCGCCGGAAAAACAAACGGTATGGCGTTCCCCGTTGGCATTGGTTTTGATAATGCTGATGGCCGACCCCAGAATATGGCCCGCATCATAGAGGGTGCAGGTCGAATCTTTTCCCGCGGCCACAGGGGTCCCATAGGGGACGCCCTCGAAAAAGGTCAGGCATTGATCCGCATCCGCAGTGGTATATAGGGGCGACACCGCCTCCAGATGATAGTCGGCGGCCAGTTCATTAATGGCATCTGTATTTAACCGGTTTTTGCTTTTTTTCAGCAAGGCCTCGATTTCTCTATCACGGCGGGTCGGGCCTTTCGGCCGTCCCGGGCCGGTTTTTATTTTAGATAAGACATGACGCACCACTTTGTAATTCAGGTAGGCGGCGTCGGATTCCTGAATTTGGGCGCTGTCCGGCAGCATATAGGTGCAGGCGTCCTCCGTGGCCCGGGTGGTAATGATCTGCCCGGCGAAACCATCGCTGGTCAAAAGCGGCAGTCTGCCTGAATGATCGATATGAGCGTGGGAAAGAATCACGTTGGTAATGATCGCCGGATCAAAGGGCATAATGCGGTTCTTGCGGTCCGCTTCCTTTCGTCTGCCCTGATACATCCCGCAGTCCAGAAGAATATTGTCCTGACCGGTGGTGATCAGATGCATGGACCCGGTCACTTCCCTGATAGCGCCATAAAAAGTGATACGCAAAGCCATACTCCTTTTTTGTTGATAGTCCATATTCCAAAATAAAGGCACATTATACTCCAGGCGATGGTAAAAAGGAAAAGGTTTTCATATTTTTCCGCCATATCGGGATTCGTTTTGCGATAAAAACAAAAAAAAATTCCATTTCAGACAGGCCTCTGATATGTAATAATTCAGAATTTGGAAGTTTTCGGTCAACCCCTAATTACAGGAGGACTATCGGATAAACCCATCCGGTAAAAATTACGCTTATGGGAATTAATTTTGTTGAAAAAATCGACAGATGCGTCGCAATCAGAACTGCTTTAATCAGTGTTTCGGACAAATCCGGACTGGAAATCCTTGTCCCGAGCCTTCTCAAAATCAATCCCCACATCCGAATCTTTTCCACCGGCGGCACCTTCGGCCGGATAAAAGAAATCCTCGGGCACGCGTCCGACGGCGTTCTCACCCAGGTATCGGATTACACGGGCCAGCCGGAAACCCACGGCGGACTTGTCAAGACCCTGGATTTTAAAATTTATCTGGGGCTGCTCACGGAAACCTATAATGACGCCCATCAAAACGATCTGGCCCGGACCGGCGCGCGGCCCATTGACATGACGGTGGTCAATCTCTATCCGTTTGCGGAAACCATCAGAAAACCAGGCGTCACCCCGGAAATGGCCCGTGGCAATATCGATATCGGCGGGCCGTGCATGCTTCGCGCTTCGGCCAAGAATTTCCTGCGGGTCGCGGCAGTGGTGGATCCGGCCGATTATCCGACCATCATTAGGGAACTGGAATCCCATAACGGCGCCACATCCCTTGAAACCCGGTTCCGGCTGGCCCAAAAAGCCTTTGCCCATACCGCGGATTACGACCGGGCCATTGCGGATTATCTGGCTAACACATCCATGGATTTGATACGGAGCAGCTATCCGGAAATCTTGTAAAACCTGATGAGCACGTAGGGCGGATTAGCGCAGCGTAATCCGCCGTTCGGCTCGAGTTTTATAAAAACGATGATAATGGGAACTTTGGAATTAGGATTTTTTGGTGGATTACGCGAAGCTCAATCCACCCTACGGAAAGGAAAAATGAATGCCAAGCGATCTGAAGCAGATGTATAAAACCATCATGGATGACCATTTTCCACCCAACATGGAAATCAGTTTTGTAGACGGCAGCCAGCGTCAAACCCTGTTTTTTGAAAAGGTGGCGTGGACGATTGAGAATATCCGCAAAGGACTCCGATACGGAGAAAATCCCGGCCAGGAGGCGGCCTTATATAAACTCATCAACGGCAACCTCGTGCTCGCGGAATTTGAAACCATCCAGCCCGGCCAGTACCTGGTATCCGACATTGAACTCCTGCAATCCGGCAAGCATCCGGGCAAAACCAACCTCACGGACGCGGACAACGCCCTCAATATTCTACGCTATTTTTCAGAAACGCCTGCGGTGGTCATCGTCAAGCACAACAATCCCTGCGGGGCCGCCATTTCCGAATCGCTTTCGGAAGCCTATCACAAAGCCTATATGGCGGACCGGGTGGCGGCGTTCGGCGGGTGCATCGCCGTGAACCGGGCCATGGACAAAGAAACAGCCCAGGCCATCGCCGATCAGTATGCGGAAGTGGTGGTGGCCCCGGAATTTGAAGACGGGACCCTGGACATTCTGGGACAGCGAAAAAATTTACGGGTCATCCGGATTAAAAATATCGACAATCTAAAAAAATTTGTGGGTCAGCGGGTGGTGGAATTTAAAAATCTCATGGACGGCGGCATTGTGGCCCAATGGTCGTTTATGCCCGAAGCCTTGAAACGAGAGGATTATGTTCTTGCCAGGTGCGAATACAAAGGCAAAACCTACGCCATCAACCGCCCGCCCACAGACCGCGAATACGCGGACATCCGGTTCGGCTGGCTGCTGGAATCCGGCATCACCTCGAACTCCGTTATTTATGTGAAAGACGGGGTGTCCGTGGGCATCGGCACCGGGGAGCAGGACCGGGTGGGAGTGGCGGAGATCGCCAGGGACAAGGCCTATCGCAAGCTGGCGGATCGGTACTCTTTTGAAACCTTCGGCGTGGCCTACAACGACCTCACCGCTCCCTGCCGAAAAGCGGAAATCGACCTCCGGGTGGATCGGGAAAAAGGCGGACTCATCGGGTCGGCCATGATCAGCGACGCGTTTTTTCCGTTCCGGGACGGCATTGATGTGGGGCTCAAAGAAGGGGTTTCGGCGGTGGTTCAGCCCGGCGGGGCGATGAATGATTACCAGTCCATTGAGGCCTGCAACGAAAAAAATGCGGCCATGGTGTTTACTGGGCAGCGGAGTTTTAAGCACTGATGCCTTCTCCACTTCACTAAAGAGGATAAACAAGAAATGGCCGATGTATAATTTTTTCTGAATCTAGATGCCAAAAAAAATGTCATGTTCTCGTTATACGTTAATGAATGGGATATCCATTCATTAACCCGTAAAATGAGGAGAAAATGACATGAAAAAAGAAAAAAAATGGCACTTGGAGAAGGCGAAACAAAGGTTACCAGAAATTTTGAAAGCCTTAACAATCCATCTCATAATGATCTCAAAAAGACTTCAGAGGGCAGAAATTATCCAAAAAGAATCATAACCTTCCATCTTGATTCGAATTGTATCAATGCCCGTGGACTTTTACCTGAAATCACTGAACTCGAAAAATATGAAGCTCTCGGGGTAATTGAGATTGAGAGCTCCGATGCTATTGAAGAGGAACTTTATAGGGACGCTCCAAATGGAATATTTTTTAATAAAGCGATTTCAAGCAGGCGCCTTTGTGCAAATGCTGCCATAACAGCAACCGAGGAATATCATCAACTTCATGCTATAGAGGATATTGTTTTTCCTGGTGGTATTTGCAATCCAACAAAAAAAGATCATCAAAGAGAGAAAAATGACCTATTTGCTTTAGTTACAGCATGGAAGTGTCGGGCACACCGGATCAGATTCTGACGTTCCTGGTCCAAAGCACCGAAGGTCAAAAGCAAACCATCAAGAGATTCAAGTATATCCTCCTCAAAACCCTTTTCAATTTTATCAGAAACACCACTGATTCAACTTTTGTAAATCCCTGCGACGCCAGTATTTTGAAAAAGGCATTCCGGGTATCCAAGGGCCGCCAATGGTCAATCCTGGAAAAGGATGTTGTGGAATGCATCTTCAAATCGGAAAATCCCCGGAATCGATTGATGCTTGAACTGATGGCCAGGGGCGGCATGCGTATCGGTGAGGTTCTGAAACTCAGGGCAATGGATGTTGATGATTGCAAGCTGTTTCTGCTGAATCCCAAGAGCGGACGCCCGAATGAATTTGTCTTCATCCCCAAAAAGGTGGCGGACAGGTTGAAAGAGTATATCCGCTTAAAGCAGATTGAACCCCACCAAAAAATTTTTCCCCTCGGTTATACCGGCGCAAGGCAAATCGTTAAAAAGGCCGGCCGAAAGATCGGCGTTGAAATCCGTCCACACGACCTCAGACGGCCTGCGGCCACCTTTGCCAGCCGGTCCGGCGCACCCATTGAAATTGTCAGCAAGATTATTCTCCGGCATGCCAATCTCTCGACGACCCAGAGATATTTGGGCAAAGTCAGCGATTCCGAAGCCATGCGATGGATTGAAAACATATTCCATTGATGCAAAGAAATAAAACCGGGGC
>PCSG01000364.1:5651-5925 GCA_002772195.1 Desulfobacterales bacterium CG23_combo_of_CG06-09_8_20_14_all_51_8
TGTTGAATGTCGTTATCGACATGCCTCACTCTTGCTTCTCTTTATAAAAATGAAGAATAGACACATGGTATCAAAGCGTTAGGTGGTAGTTACTTAAGTTCCAAAATACAAAAGGCGTGGACTCAAGAGATAATCCACGCCTTCTGATTCATAAATCTTATAAATGATAAAAATTGTAATTACTATTTACCTTGTGGGCCAGCAGGGCCGGGGGACGGAGGTGCTGGAAATCCGCTGCCGTCAGGGTAAGCGCTCAAGGACCCCCATCTTCACA
>PCSG01000364.1:5940-12198 GCA_002772195.1 Desulfobacterales bacterium CG23_combo_of_CG06-09_8_20_14_all_51_8
GAGAAGCGTCGGTTCTGGAAGCAGCATATCGAGGACTGGCGATCCTCGGATTTGGCCCAGACCGACTACTGCCAGCGGCATGGCCTGCTGCATCACCGGTTCACTTACTGGAAACGAAAATTCCAGGCTGTTTCCAATCCGGCATTTATCGAACTCAAGCTTCCGTCCGTGCCGTATCCGAAAATGCTTCCGCCGGTATCTTCGTTGCGAGTTTCGGTCAGCCGGTTTCAGGTCGCCGTTGATCGGGATTTCGACCCGGCGACCCTTTGCCGTCTGGTTTCCACCCTGGAGAGGCTATGATGGTTTTGCCGTTTCAGGTTAGGGTGTTTCTTTCGACCGGGTATACGGATATGCGAAAATCCATCAACGGCCTGTCGATCCTGGTTTCACAGCACCTGGAAATGGACCCCCTGTCCGGGCATCTGTTTGTCTTCGGCAACCGGCGGCGGAACATGGTGAAGATTCTGTACTGGGACCGGAACGGCTTCTGCCTGTGGCAGAAACGGCTGGAGAAGCAGTTTTTCAGGTGGCCGAAAGACGCATCCGAAGTTTGCGAGATGGATCACCGGCAATTGGGCTGGCTTTTGGAGGGTCTGGAAACCCATCAGCGACAGGCCCATCGCGCCTTGGATTTTGCGGTGGTTTTTTAAGAAGTTTTTTTGCTTTTTTAATAAATATTGCTTTACAAATTCAAATGGTTGTGATAAAAAATAATGCATGAATCTTGATTTTGCCACACTTCCGGAAGACACCGCCGCCCTGAGAGACATCATTGTCTTTTTGGCCGACTCACATACGGATCTGGAAAAGAAACATCAGGCCAGTGAGGCCAAAATTGCTTCCCTGCAAGAATACATCCGCCTGCTTCAAAACGAGATTTTTGGCCGCAGAACAGAAAAGCATATCTCTCCGGAACGAGATCCTCAGCAGCTTTATTTGTTTGACGAGCCCGAGGTCCTGGAACCGGAAAAAGCTGACACCATCACGGTTCCGGCCCACACCCGTAAAAAAACCGGCCGAAAACCCCTGCCCAAGGACCTGCCCCGGGTTGACGTGATTCATGACATTGATGAATCCGAGAAAGTATGTGCCTGCGGATGTGAGTTAAGCCGGATCGGCGAGGAAGTCACTGAAAAACTCGATATCATTCCGGCCAAAATCCAGGTCATCCGGCATATCCGCCCCAAATATGCCTGCAAGAACTGCGAAGGCGTGGAAAGCGACGGACCCACTGTGAAGATTGCGCCGGCGCCGGTGCAGTTCATCTCTAAAGGGATCGCCACCCCGGGGCTTGTGGCCCAGATCCTGGTCGCGAAATTTGAAGATGCGTGTCCGTTTTACCGTCAGGAAAAGATATTCGCCCGCCTCGGAGTCGATATTCCCCGGTCGAGCATGTGCGGCTGGGCCATCAAGGCGGCGGAACAGTGCCAGCCAATAATGGAATTGCTTCACCAAAAGATTTTATCCGGTCCTCTGATCAACATAGACGAAACCCCGGTTCAGGTGATGCAGGAGCCGGGCCGGAAAAATACAACCAAATCCTATATGTGGGTGTTTCGGGGCGGTCCTCCGGACAAGCCGGTATTGCTCTATCAGTATCATCCCACCCGTTCGGGCCAGGTGCCGGGAGAGTTTTTGAAGGATTATCAAGGGTATATCCAGACGGACGCCTATTCCGGCTATGATGCCCTGGGCCGCCGGCCCGGGATTTTTCATGCGGGGTGCTGGGCCCATGCCCGCCGCAAGTTTGTGGAAGTAGTCAAAGCGGGTTCCGGGGGTAAAAAAGGGAATGCGGAAGCAGCGCTTGAGTATATCCGCAGGCTGTATGCTATTGAGAAAACAGCCCGGAAGGATGGGCTGAGCCCGGATCAAATTGTGGAATTACGCCAGGAAAAATCAAAACCCATCCTGGGAGAATTCCGGATCTGGCTCACCGGATTGTTCTCTCAGACCCCGCCCAAGGGGCTTCTGGGCAAGGCGGTGAATTATACGCTGAAGAACTGGCCGTTACTTACCCGGTATCTTGAGAACGGCCATGTTCCCATGGACAACAACGCGGCGGAGAATGCCATCCGGCCATTTGTGGTGGGGCGGAAGAACTGGCTGTTTTCGGGTCATCCGACCGGTGCCTGGGCCAGCTCCTCTTTATACAGCCTGATTGAGACGGCCAAGGCCTGCGGCCTGAAGCCCTATGATTATCTGCGCTACCTGTTCGACAGCATCCCGTTCGCGAAAACCGAAGCAGGCTTTGAAAATCTGCTGCCGCAGAATCTGACTCCGGCCCAGATTGAGAACTTCACCAGCCGGTGTGCTTGATTTAGCGCTTACGCAACTCCACCAGCGTTGACGCCTGGTCCTGCAACCGTATGTTTTCTTTCAGATTATATCCATGAACATATTTCAAATCGGTATCCTTCGATTGCATGCGGGCCAACGTTTCGCCGCTCAGCCGCGAGCGGCGGATGCCCGCATCGGCCTGCATGCACTATGCCTCCACTATCTCGCCGCCACATTATGCCGCACGCAACAGGAACTCGACTTTCACGGCTTCGTATGGAAAGACGATGCGCCCGTCGTCTGTGCGGTCAAGAATTCCAGCGTTTAGTAGTGCGGTAACATCACCGTGAACAGCCTTTACATCCCGCCCAGCGTTCCGAGCTGCTTCGCGGATGGATACAGGACCTGCTCCGCAGAGAACCTTTAGGAGTTCCCAGCGTTTTGCCGTTAAAACTCGCCAGAGCAATTCCGGTGTCGCAAAGCTGATGCGTGCGGAGCCTTGGGGTTTACCTGTCGTCCAAGCATGTGTAAAGTCCGTCATCGAATCGGCAGGCTTTCGTACATCAAGAGTTACGGTTTTCATTGTTTCACCTCAATATATCCTTCTGAAAATCAGCGATCAACTGCTCCGGTGACGTGAATACGTAATCGCTTTCTTTTCCGCCGAAATGTCGATGATCGCCCTTACCAGCTTCATTGTCGTAACGCAAAACACATTCGCCACGCACGACATACGCCAACCGGTACTTAAACTCGTGTGATGATCCCTCAAGCGGCTTTGGAAGACGCCACAATACCAATTCCGCAAATGCCGATTCGGAATAGACGATGCGTGTGCAAATGAGTTCAATGGCGTTCATGTTGGAGATAATAACAACATCTGGGAACGTTGTCAATCAATCCACAAAAAATAAAGATTCCCTCTTATGACATCGGTGCGCGATGTGCCAAATCTGCGCCGGTATGTGATACCGTTTTGCGCTTGCCATGGCAATAATGCCGTTTTTGGTCCCAAAAAGTGCAATATAGCACCCATATGAGGGCTAATTTTGAATTTATGCTAAATGTTTATAGGTGGTTATCTTGGCCCGACCCTATTTCGTCTATTTCGCTATTTCGACCTCCAAGCACGTGTAAAGTCTGTCATCGCATCGGCAGGCTTTCGTACATCAAGAGTTACGGTTTTCATTGTTCCACCTCAATATATCCTTCTGAAAATCAGCGATCAACTGCTCCGGTGATATGAATCCATAAGCGCTTTCTTTTCCGCCGAAATGCCGATGATCGCCCTTACCAGCTTCATTTGTGATACCGTTTTGTGCTTGCCATTATTATAAGGCGGTTTTTGGCCCCTGAAAGTTGAATATGGATCCGATATTGTTTGCTTATCCCTATATCAAGAGCTAAGGGGGGACTTGACCCCTTTTTTGACCCCTTTTTCCCTTTTCTTGACCCCCAAGAAAATATAAAAATCGATAAATCGGATATGGCGTCCCCCGAATTTCCCGTGGTTCGGTTTCTATTTCAATTCGTACCCGTATTTTCGGAACCATTTTATCACTTTTAAACACAAATCCAGGATCGCCGGGGCCTTGATTGTATGTTCTTTCGGTGGCATGGGTGCGGCGAAAGGCGGTATACCATCAAATTTCAGCATCATCTCGACCGGATTTTTACCTGAATTTTTGATTTGAATTTTAGAGATATAATGCAAATAGTCATCTGATTTTGGATGACAATATTTCGCTGTCAATACTCTTGTTTCTTCGAAAATAATTGATTCTTTTTTCATGTTATTCATAAATTAACGCGCGGGTCAGCCGCACCGGGCCACTGGTGTAAGATTTCAAAACGATGGCCTCCCGGTGTCGGCTTGATTGGCAGTTGAAAATTTGGAAGCTTTCCCGAACATCCACAATTAAACGGTCGCTGTTCCTATTTTCTACCTTAAACCGGCAACCTCTTCTCGATCGAGGCATCATAAGCTAATCTCGCCCTGGCCAATAATAACCGTCCGAAGGTACAATTAAAATTTTTTAACTTTCTTGGGCACAAGACAAGCCACTTTCAATTCAAGACTTTCGCCGTCTTTAATTGTTTTTGTTACTGTAAAACTTATAGGTATTGCTACTTTTCCGACATTATTGCTCTCCACGGTGTCCTTTTCAAAAGCAAAACCCCAAAGATCCTCTTCTATACCATCCTTTCTGACAATGTGTAGTCCAATTCCTGTTGCTAATTGAGACTTCATACTACTCTTATCACCCGTAAATGAAAAAATAAAATCATTTGGTTTTAAGCTCACCTCTCCCGCTTTTTTTGGGGACAACCCACTTATTGAGACGATAACGAATCGACAGCATTCCTTAGCGCTGTATGAATCTATCTTCTCTTCAGCAGTAATTTTTTTGATTACAAAATTAAAAGAACTAATATCGAGTAACTCATTTGCTTGTTTTGCACCCGACTTGTTCATCGCATTTGCTTGTTTTGAACCCGAGTCCTTCGCTGTAAGGGATGGCTCTTTATTGGGCGCTAAATAAGATTCTGTTGTTTTAGTTTGAGCAGCAGAATTGCCAGTTTCTTTCTTTGTTGCCTCCGAAGCACTATCTGCGTGAGTGTTATTTAATGATAAAAATCGTTTCTGATCGTTCAAGCTGAATAGGTCTTTATACTCAGAAGGAATTTCTTTTAAGATTGATAGTTGGCTGGCAGGCATTAAACCACGGTGAAAGGAATATACTCTATTGAGATCAATATAAAAAAATTTTACATTATAAGCTGATTCGACCAATAGATAGTCTGGCGTGCCAACATTATTAACTATGGTCGAAATGGTTGGATCGTATTCACGCTCTATGCGTAGTCGCTCTTGGCCACGCTCAGATGTTGTTGGCAGCATAATATTTTCTATGCTATAAGTCCATCCATGCTTAAAACCTGTGCAACCTGAACAAAACAGAAAAACTATAAAAATAATTACAACATTTTTCTCAATTGCTTTCAAGTTCTCGTCTCTCATAACCCCCTCCCTTGCCAGATTCAATAAAAACATACGCACAACAAGTAATTGAACAGTTTCCGGTGAACTCCACAACTCCTGGAAATCTTCATCGCTCCAGGCAGCGATCATTTTGTCGCGGTCCTTGAAGTCATGGGCTGCTGGAATCCCTGTTCCAGTTTAAGTGATTTAAAATACATATAAATATATTTGTTTACAATTCGCAATCAATTTATTTGCCTCATTTTGTATATCATACCGGAATTAAGATTATAATTCCATTTCGCATTTAAGATGGCATCAAGGCGGCAAGGAGGAGGCGACGCAGACGTATGTTTTTATACGTTGAGGAGCCGACGACGCAGCCAACACAGATGCCGCTTGAATGCGAATTGGAATAAGGAAGATGGCGGATTCCACTGATCCCCCGACAAAAAAGGCAATTTTATGAATACTCCTTGAAACGGCAGGCGATAATTGATACAAATACAGGCAAATACGCCAATATTCCGTGATTTGTTTCATTCACCCGTCAGTTTTGCATACACCAACCCTGATAAAAAGGAACCGCCCATGACCGAAATGCTCCCGGAAGTCATCATGGATGACGCAACCATCGACGAAGCCGTGCAGTTTATCAATGAACGGGTTGTAAAAATTGTCTACAAAGGGTCGCTGGAAATCGGGCAATATGTTTTGGAAAGATTCTTTGACAATAATATCCAGCTTGCCGGGTCGAAAATCGCCAATAAACCGGTCAGTTTTCGTAAATTATGCGCACGCCCGGATCTGAAGGTATCGCGCTCCACCTTGATGAACAGACGCGATAAGGGACGCGATAAGGGACGTTGTTTACAAAATATACAAACGTTAAAGAGTATATAGAGGTCGCGGCACGGAGATCAGCCGCCGAGCTTACGTGACCGTTTGGATTTAGCTGATATTCGTCCTGTAATTAGTGCCTGACAGAAAACCCCGGA
>PCSG01000338.1 GCA_002772195.1 Desulfobacterales bacterium CG23_combo_of_CG06-09_8_20_14_all_51_8
GTCATCACAATCTCCCTGGGCAACCGTATATCCGTCTCCATCATCATCAAGAGGGATCACGATCGGGCAGGCTTCGTCACTGCCGTCACAATCCTGATCAACACCATCACCACAAACATCATTTGCACCTGGGTATAAATTCGTGTTATTGTCATCACAATCACCCTGAGCTACTGTATAGCCATCGCCATCATTGTCTTTTGAATCAGAATCCCCTCCGCTGGTGCAGCCATTTGCGAGAATAAGTATGATTGAAATTAGAACAAGCAAGAAGATCGAAAATGATTTTCTCATCTGAGGTCCCCGTCTTTGAAGTTAACACTATCCGGTTTGAACTCAAAATTATCGATTAATCTTCGGCAATACATCTTGGTCAAAAAATAATCTTAAATTAAGATAACATTATAATTGATTTTACACTATCAATATTCTCTATAAAAGCAGATTACGTCCACCGTTAAGGAGATTAGCGAAGCGAAATTTACCCAAAAATAAAAAAAATTAAGTGAAAACCATAAATCTGTAAGAAAGCCTCTGCCAGTGTGCAGAGATATTTCAGTGTTTAGGGAGAACACTGTCGATTCAAAGGGGCATTAATTAAAATTTTTTGAGGCCGTTGGAGGATATGTCTATGTTTCATCAAAATGCAAAGGTTCTCAAGAATGCACATTGTCGATAACTTTACGTAACGGTGCCGTTTTTTTCAGATCTTAATTATTCAATATCTTGCGGTAATGAGATACTCAAAAATTGTGATTTCTGCCACGCCTAGCAGGTTTTAAAATACCTGTGATAGGAGAATATGAGCCAAGAGGCAGGACTTTCTATTACGCATCAAAAATGCCTAAATTAATCTGAATGGGTAAGGACGATTTTAACTGCCGCATGCTTCCTTTTGGATAGAAACATGTTTACCGCATCTTGATAATCATCCATTGGAAATTTATGTGTAATAATTCCATCCAGAGAAATCTTTTTTTCCAGAAGAAAATTCGCGGCCATGTCAAAGGAGGTTCGTCCATTTTCCTCAGTAGCATGGCAATTTGTGCCGGTGACAAATATTTCCTGATGCCATATCGGTGTATAATCTATTCTGCCAGGCTTGAAGTTAACACCAATTATGACAACCGTACCACCGCTTCTCGTCCATCGTAATGAATCATTGATACTGCTATCGTTTCCGATTGAGTCATAAATAACATCAAATCCACCAATTAGAATCTTATTGCCAAAAAACCCTTCAAAATACTTAGCGCCAGTCAAAGAAGAAATTTTTTGATACACATTTTTTTCATTTACAATTGTATCTTCAGCTCCAAATTTACGGGCCAGTTCCGCCTGAAATGGATACCTTGCCAATGCTGTTATTTTCGCCTCCGGTTGAATGGCTTTTGTCACCGCAATAGTCAGCAAACCGATGGTGCCACATCCAAGAACAAGAACCCGTTCACCTTTGTTGGGAATACGCCTGCCTACCCCGTGCACAGCACAGGCCAAGGGCTCAAGAAGCAAGGCTTCATCATTAGTGAGTTCTTCCGGGACTATAAACGGCTGGCTACGATGCATCACCATGTACGGAGAAAAACCACCACCGACATCAATCATGGGTAGTTTTTCTGCGCCAAGGTTTTGACATAACATGTAGGAACCTTTTTGACATTGAGGGCATAAAGGATCGATCTCCATCTGATAACAGGAGGGCCAGTCAATTTTCAAGCAGACCCGGTCCCCCGACTTCACATTTTTCACATCTTTGCCAGTCTCAACAACTTCTCCCACGAGTTCATGGCCCAGAAATTTTCGATCAATGCCAGGGGTCGCAGCCGGAAAAACTTTTGGATCCATCTCCATAAACATGAAATGAATATCTGATCCACAAAGTCCACATGCGATATTCCGAACTTTTAACCACCTTGAGTTAGGAATCTCCGGTTCAGGAATGTCTGCGTAACGCAAAGGTGATATAGCGGTAAACGCAGCTTTTTTATTAAACTTGGACGCTATCTGCATTAAAGCAATTTTTATCATGTTGTTATCAAAATAAAGTGCTTTCATGTCGTCTCCTGTAAGTAAACTTGACGGGCCTACAAAAAGTCCATAACAAGCCATCGATCCCGATTGATTGGGAATGCTTTCTATTCCAAAAATTCGCTGGGGGATAAAATGTTAATGCCCTCACACCGCCGTTCAGGAAAATGCTTTTTGTTTCCGGTGATGATACATTCCGCATGAGCGGTTATTGCCAAATCTAAATAGATTGCAACATCCAGATAATGACCAGATTCTTCATTTATTTTTTGATCTCTTGGCGGTGCGGGTTTCTTTGACGGCTTTATTGGCGATTGCCATCAGCGTTTCATCGCTTTTGCCGGCAAAGGCTTTGTCCGAAACAGGTTCGGAATAAGCATCCCTGAATTTTTTAAGCAAGCCTTTGCGATCACTTATTGTCTTGGGGATTAATAAAATCCCATCTTTCCGTATTTCAGCCTCTAAGAAGTCGCCGATATCAAGATCAGCGGCCTTTCTGATACTTGCCGGAATGGTCACTTGGAATTTTTCTTTTATTTTTACAAGCGGCATATCGCTTCTCCTTGGTTTTGATGTTCAAGTTTTGAAATATATTACGAAAAATATTGTTGGAATGTTGGAATTTCTAATTTAACAATAAAGCATAATTTTTTGGAAAGCAAATATAAACGATTAACCATCGATAGAGGAAAAGGTCGTCGATATTATGGCGGCGGCGGGGCTTTAGATTTCCCTTTGCCGTGTCAGGTAATACAGATGCGGAATAATCCGTGCGTTGGGTTTGTTTGTTCCGTCATAAAAAAGGTCGATGACCGGGATTCCCGTCTCTTCCTGCAGGCGTTTGAAGATCGCGGAGGATACGACGCCGGGGCAGCAGAAAACCGGATTGACGTGAATGATGGCGCTGACAAGGCCTTTTTCGGCATAATGCAGGGTTCTGCCGATGCTGATGGCGGTTTCGCCGGGAATGGGCTGGTCCATGCCGTATTTTTGCAGAAGATTATGGCATTCCTCGGGTGTGGGCTCGAACTGATCATCAAGAATGCCTTTGAAAACCGCCTCGAATTTTTGTTCGAATTTTACCATGGTGGACACGGATTTGGTGTCCGTCCCTTTTTCCAGTGCGTCGGCATAAATCCCGTGGATCACCATTTCGTTGTATGAAGGCACCAGAATTTCGCCCCCCAGGCTCTCCGCCAGATCCCAGACCCGTTCATTTAAAACATCGTTGTATTTGGCGTACAGATCACCAAGCACCGCAATCCGGGGTTTTCGCTCCGCCGGAAGGGGGAGTTTCTCCACAATTTCGCGGACCGCCTTGGCTGCGTTGATCATGGATTTGCCGGTCATGATATGGTCGATCACGGTCTGTTCCGCTTCCGCAAGCGCTTTATCGGTCGCGCCCGGCATGGTTTCGTAAGGACGGAACCGGAAGGCCAGTTTGTGAAGGAGGGAGCCGATATTGCTTGCGGCAAGGAGACCCACGTTTCCCCGCATGGAAAGACCGGGAACAGATTCCAGGCCGTTGAAAGTCAGGATGCCGGCGCCCAAAAGGCCCGCATGTTCCAGCCCGTTCATAATCATGGCGCCATATTGGGGAAAATTGCAGGCAAGGCAGGTGGCCGGCAGATAGAGCATGGTTTTTTTCGGATCGAGGGATTCCTTTTTTATGTAGTCGATCATCGATCCCAGAATCGCCACATTGGGAAGGCATTCGCCGCCTGACGCATACCGGTAACCCAGATGAATCTGGTCCGGCGTGAGGCGCATCACCCGTGCATCATATCCGGCGGACCGGAAAACAGCGGCCTGAAGCCGGTTGATTCTGCCGTCCGTGTAGGGGATCAGCAGCGTGTCGCCTTCCTTTAATTCTTTTTTTACTGATCGGACGATTCCTCTGTTTGGCGGGGCCGTGCTTTTTGAGGCAAAATGTGTGGTAAAGGTTTCGACGGCAGCCTCGATTCTTGTCTGGTACCCGACATCGCTCCCGTGCTCATCAAGCTGGAGAATTAGATACGGCTTGCCCATTTTCTCCATCCGGGCCTTGAATGCCGTCATCAGATAGGCGTCCGGGCTGCACCGGAAACATGAAATAAAAACCGGATAAATATGGGGATTTTCAGCCACCGAATCAAGGGCCGTCATCATCTGGCGACCATAATGCCAGTGCATTTGCTGGCTGTCCGAATTTTCCGGCGCATGGACCATGCTTTGAACCATCAGGTCAAATCCCATGGATTCCAGTTTTGCCGGGATGCCTTTACTCAGTCCGCGGTCAAAAAGAACATACGGCCTTGCCATGAGCATGATGGCAATTTTATCCGGGGCGGCATTCAGCTTTTCTTTCCCCAGGTGCTACCAGAATTGTCTTCTGGTCTCAAAATCCTTCCAGGCATTTATGAACGCCTCTTTTGCATGGTCCGGGTCGAGTTGCATGATATCTTTGAGGTCATCCGCAAGACGTTCTGCCACTTCTTGGGTGGAGCGCCTGAAAAAACTGATTTTCGGCGATATCAGCCGGGACCGTTGACCGGAAGGAGCGGCTGAAGCAAGAATCGTCGGCGCATAAGCCGAATAGTAGCAGAAATAACGGTCTTCCGATTTTTCAGACAAGGGTTTGGGGGAGGTGAACTGGTCCGATTCGTGGGGTGCGTTGATAATGGTCGGGAAAAACACATAATCGCAATCGCTTTGCAGGGCATTCAGCACCACCCCGTGAACCATGGCGATGGGCGCGCAGAAATCCGCCTGGATGCGCCGGCTTCCTTCCGCCATCGCCTTGTCAGACCCTGGAATCATTTTGACCCGGAACCCGAGATTCATCAGAAACGATTCAAATAATGGCCCGTATTCAGCCATGTAAACCACCTGAGGAATGACGGCCACAGGCCCGCCGGCTTCTTTTTCAGCTTCAGGCCGCATGATCTGCCTGAAAGCGACCTCAAGATCCGAAACGGTCTTTTGTTTGCCTTTGGCGGTTTCATTGTAATCCCTTCCGCATTTCATTCCCCATGCGGTTTTTCGCCCGTTCACGGTGTAAACCGAAAGATCGCAATTGTTGGCGCACAGTTCGCAGATCTCCATCTCCACTGAATAGGTGATGTCGGTTCCGGCAAAATCCGAGGCGGAAAGACCCGCGTCCCGCAGCGCCAATGCGCAGCCGAGGGCTCCGGTGAGATGGCAGAACCTTGAGACTTTTACGCGGGTGCCGAGTTCTGAGGCGAACGCGGCGACAAGGGCCTTGTTTCTGGCGGTTGCGCCCTGAAAATAGACGCATTGGCCAAAAGGCGTCTTGCCGACAACCTTGGAAAGGTAGTTGTCCCGCACACTGAAAAGAACGGCGGCCATGGTTCCGGCCTTGTCCCATCCTTCCGCGAGGAGGGTATTGAGGTCTCTTTCCATGTAAACCGTGCATCTGTCAGATGTGAACGGCGCGGTTTTTCCCAGGGTCAGGGCCGGGATTTCATCAAGCGCGACATCCAGGCGCATGGCCTGCTCTTCGATAAAGGAGCCGGTTCCGGCCGCGCACACATAATTCATGGTGGCAAGGGTGACGGCGCCGTTTCTGAGCCGGGTGAATTTGGAATCCTGGCCGCCGATTTCAATGATGGTGTCAACATCGGGGTCTATAAAGGTGGCGCCTTTGGCATGGGCCGTTATTTCGTTGATGGCCATATCCGCACCAAAAACGGATTTGACGAGTTCCCTGCCGGACCCCGTGGTGGCGACCCCTGCGATACCGGCACCGGTTTTTGAATAAATCGCATGTATTCTTGCAAGGATTTCGGTCACGGCTTTTACCGGGTTCCCGCGGGTTTTCGTATAAACGCCGAGCAGGACCCTTCCGCCTGTATCGGTGACAACGGCCTTGGTGCTGGTGGAACCCACGTCGATGCCGAGGTAAATGTGGCCTTTTAAGGATTCCGGAGAATCGTATGAAGTGACTTCAACGTCATCAATGATTTCGGTCCGGTCTTGGGAAAAATCTGGATAATCCATATCGGCGGCGGAAAGGGCAGGTCTGGAATGCCTTTTTGTGCCTGAATGTTCAGATAGGGATAAAAGGTCGCTGAATGGCCGCCGGGCCAGAATCGCCGCGCCCATGGCGTTCCAGAAGACGCCGTTTTCGGGAACTTCAATCTCCTGCTCAATCAGATCCGACAGGGCACTGACAATGGCGCGGTTTTTCGCCACTCCGTCGACAAACACGAGACTCCCGTCCAGTTCTCTGCCCTGGGTGGTGCTGGCAACGATGCTTCGGGCCATTCCTTTGCAAAGTCCTGCCGCGATTCCCGAAGGAGAATATCCGGCTGCCTGGGCATGAATAATGTCGGATTTTGCAAATACCGCGCATCGTGTGGCAATGG
>PCSG01000317.1 GCA_002772195.1 Desulfobacterales bacterium CG23_combo_of_CG06-09_8_20_14_all_51_8
CCCGGTTTGATGTTTGAAGACATTATAAACGGTATATTAATAAATTGCAAATCCCTAACCTAAAATATCAGTATCAATATCTTGGGGTTGGCGTAATTCGGAAAAACTCAAGATATCGAAAACAAATATCAGGTTTTTCCACTGGGTGAAAAACATGAGACCCATTTGTATTTATCGTGGCCCGTCAATCTCCTTCAAATCCGGTGCAGCAACAAAGGCCGATCTTTTAATTTCCCGGCGGCCTGCCTCAATGCTTCCTCGTTGGAAATCACCGCCACCGCGGATTCCGGCCGGTCCGGGCCGAAATAGCGCCGGGCCGCCGCTATTACGGTTCCCCGATCCAGGGCCATGAGTTTTTGTTTGAAGGCGCTTCGTATATCATCGGTCAGGCCCGTGAGCTTGCGGTAAAAGGCTTTTCCGGCAGCCGCGTTGGGGGTGTCCGGCCGGTCGATATCCGCGCAGACCTGAAGAATCGCCTCTTTGATGTCTTCATCGGCGTAGTCTCCGGAAACCATAAAATCGCAGGCCTCCCCATAAACTTTCAGGGTGTTCACGATATGGGGGTCCCGGTAGGAAGCAAAACAAAAAAGTCCGCTTTCCAGTTGATAGACCGCAAATCCGCCGTAGGCCCCGCCTTTTTCCCGGATTTCCCGGTGCAGGAACAGGGACCGCAGCATTTTACTGATCACCGCAAGGGCCGGCGCGTCCGCATGCCGGATATTTTGGGTTTGAAAAACCCCGGCTACAAAGGACACGGCCGAGGCCGTGCTCCAGCCTTCCCTCAGCACCCCGCTTCCGGTTGGAATTTCCGGAAGGGAAAAGCCATCGTTGTTTCCGGTCCCGAGATTTTTTTTGAGGATTTCCGTGTGATGAATAGCCGCTTCGATATCCTGTTTTTCGCCGATGAGTCCGATTTTCAGATCATTGTTTTTCAGCAGGCAGACGGCGATTTTTTTTAAATCCCCTGCGATTTCGGAAAGCCGCGCATCGGTCAGTCCGTCGGTGAGGGTCTTGACGGCCTTAAGCTGGTGAATGCCGTGCCAGGTTTCATTTAAGGCGCTGGTGGTGGAAAACGTCCGGGAGGCCAGGGAAATGGCAAACCGGTGGCCGTTTGAGACCACGGCTGACTCCATGTCGGAGCGGTATTCCATCAGCAGCTGCCGGAGCCGGCTGGTGTCAGAAAAATCGTATTCGCACAGCAGTTCATGGACGATATCAAACATGTTATCCAGGTTTCGGGAAAGGCATTTGGCGGAAAAGGACACGACCGGCAGACAGAGGTCTTCCCCAGTCCTTGAAAAATCGGTTCCCGCATTGACTGACAGATGGATGCCCCCGGTGTAGAGATCGATGCGCCGGGCGATTTCATGGTAACTGCGCCGGGAGGTGCCGATCAGCGTCAGGCTGTGACAGAAAAAAGGCGCCAGGGACGTCAGGGACTTCGGCAGGCTTTTGAGCCCGAAGGCGCCGATGAAATAAAAAATCCCCGATGTGGGCACTTCATAGCAGCAGGCGTCAGTGCCGGGGTAGCCCAGGGTTTCGGCAACCGTCTGGATGGCGGGATCAATGTCGCTGATTTCCAGGGTGGGCAGGGAGTCTACATCTTCTTTGGCTTCCTGAAGCACGGCCAGGGCTCGGGTGTCTGAAACGATTTCCTGAATGTCGGATTCCGAGAGATTTTTTTGGATGCGGTTTAATTCTTCATCCACCTGTTTTGTTTCCTTTTCCGCCATGGCGGAGTCCGGCAGAAGGGTTACCCGGGCCCGGTGGGGATTTTTAAGAAAATATTTTTCAATTTGATTTTCCAGAAACCGGCCGGATGCCAGTTCGCGGGACAGCCGGTCCATGAGAATGTCAAATTTCAGGGATGCTGCCGGATCGCCATGGTGAAACCAGTCTCCGGATATGCGCAGCAGCAGCTTGATCCCATAGGGGTAGGGGGTATTGGTGATTTCCTTGCGGTAAAATTCAATCTGATGAATAGCCGAATCCACCAGTTCTTTGTCGATGCCGTCAGACGCCAGTTTGGAAAGCGTGTCGAAAATAATTTTTTCAATGGCGTCCGCCGACGCCGGGTCCACGTCTTTCAGGCCGCAGGCGAACATTGTGTCCTTGTTTTCCGAATCATAGCTGCTCCCGTCGGCAAGCGTGCTGCCAAGTCCCGACTCCATGAGGGCTTTGCGAAGGGGCGACCCGGAATTTCCCATGAGCACGTCGTCAAGAACCGTCAGGCTTAATACTTCAAATGCGTCCCGGATATCAGCGGTCAACCATGCCAGGCAAACCTGGGCCTTTTTCGACGGATCATCGGTTCCATCCAGTGGGTAATAATAGGTTTTCTGCCTGGGCGCGTCCCATCGGGGCTGAGACCGGACCTCGGTTTTCGGGTCGATGCGGGTGAACCGGGACAAGATGTTCGCTTCAATAAAGCGGAGCCGGGGCGCAAGCGGCGAATTGCCGTAAGTATAGAAATAAGCGTTGCTGGGATGATAGTGATGCCGGTGAAAGGCCAGGAGCTCTTCATGGGTAAGGCCGGGAATGTGCGCCGGGTCGCCGCCGGAATTAAAGCCGTAGGTGGTGTCCGGATACAGGGCGTTTAAAATGGACCGGGACATGACCTGGTCCGGGGACGACATGGCGCCTTTCATTTCATTGTAGACCACGCCTTTGTAAGAGAGCCGGCCCATGTCAAGGGCCTGTCCATTCGGGGAATCCGGCGATGCATCGTCCGGTTCAAATTCCAGGCGGTGACCCTCCTGTTTGAAACTCAGGCGGTCCAGTTTCGGGAAAAACGCCGCATCCAGGTAAACGCCCATGAGGTTGTAATAATCTTTTTCGTTCTGGGTGGAAAAGGGGTACATGGTCCAGTCCGAGGCGGTGAGGGCGTTCATGAAGGTGTTTAAGCTGCGTTTGATCATCGAGAAAAACGGGTCCCGGACCGGATATTTTTCCGACCCGCACAACACCGTATGCTCCAGAATATGAGCCACCCCCGTGGAATCCGAGGGCACGGTTTTGAAAGTTACCGCAAACGTGTTTTCCGTGTCCGGGCGGCTGATATGAATATGCCGGGCCCCGGTGGCATCATGGATCAGTTCATAAAAAAATGACTTTATTTCAGGCAGCTCTATGATTTTGAGAATTTTATACCCGAAAAGTTCGTCTCCGGGTTTCAGATCAGGATTTAGGGGATCCATTTAGGGTGTCCTTTGATATTTTTTAAGGTGTTTATCCGTTCAAAAACCGAACGCGGCAATGGATCGGCCTTATATCAAAAAAACCGGTGAATTGCCATGTAATTTGATGTTTCAAATTTCTTGATTTACTTTTCAGCCGACAGTCTGCTATTTTTAGACAGGTGTGGTTTTTTCCAGAACAGAAAAATACCCGTAAATCATCTTGGTAAGAGACATGGCATGTCATATTCCCGCCGAAATGTTCAAACAAATGGAAGCCCCGGATTTTTATCCCCATCCGGTAACTGCCGTTGAAGTCCGGGAAACCCACATTTCAAAAGTGTTTCTTGCCGGCGATTTTGTTTATAAAATCAAAAAATCCCTCAACCTGGGGTTTCTGGATTTCACGACCCTGGAAAAGCGGAAATATTTTTGCCATCAGGAAGTGGTGTTAAACCGAAGACTTGCCCCGGATGTGTATCTGGATGTCGTTTCCATCTGTCTTGAAAACGGTGCCTATCATTTGGGCGGTCCGGGAGCCGTGGTGGAATATGCCGTGAAAATGCGGCGGCTTCCGGATACTTGCGCCATGGCCCACCGGCTGGAAACCGTCGGCATCCGACAAGCGGAGATACTTGCCCTGGCCGATGTCCTGGCGAAATTTTACGCCCGGCCGGAAGATCAGCATCAGGTGGAGGGAGTTGGCACCTGGGAGGTCGTATCTAATAATTGTGCGGAAAATTTCATCCAGACCGCCCGGTTTGCAGGAAAATTATTTGATGAGCGCCTGTTTAAAATTGTCCGCAGCGCCACCTTGGCGTTTTTGCAGCGGCGCAGGCCCCTGTTTGACAAACGGGCAGGAGCCGGAAAGGTTCGGGATTGTCACGGGGATTTGCGTGCCGACCATATTTATTTCACGGGTGACGGGGTCCAGATCATCGACTGCATCGAATTCAACCAGCGGTTTCGCTATGAAGACGTGGCGTCGGATCTGGCGTTTCTGGCCATGGACCTCGACGCCCGGGGACACTCGGAAATCGCGCAGGATCTGCTCACCGAATACGTCCGCCGCTCCGGGGATGCGGACCTGTTTGTCCTGATTGATTTTTATAAATCTTACCGGGCCATGGTAAGATTTAAGATCAGTTGCATCCGGGTCCAGGAGCCGGATGTCGGGAAACCGGAAAAAATCCGCCTGGAATCCGACATCAGCCATTATCTGAATCTTGCCTATGGCTATGCTGTCGGGTTTACCCGGCCTGCCCTGTGGGTGGTCTGCGGCATGCCGGCGTCCGGTAAAAGCACCATCGCAACTGAACTGGGCCGGGCCTTTGGCATTTCCGTGCTTCAGTCGGACGCCATTCGCAAACAGCATTTTGCATCCCTGTCTGGTGGCTTGTCCCCTCTGGCCTTTGAAAGCGGTATCTATTCCCGGGGTGCCACGGCCCTGACTTACGGCCGCATGTTTCTTCTGGCTCAGGCGGAAATCGAAAAAGGCAATTCCGTGGTCCTGGACGCCACCTTCAGCGCCCGGCGTTTCCGGGACGAGGCCCTGCGTCTGGCAACGGACATGGATGCCAATATTTTTTTTGTGGAATGCGTGGCCCCGGACGATGTAATGAAAATGCGGCTTGCCCACAGGGAAACCCGACCGTCTCTGTCGGATGCCCGGCTCACTCATTTTGATGCGTTTCGCAAAGGATTTGAACCTTTAGACGACATCCGGCCGGATCAGCGCATTATCGTTCAAACGGAAAATCCTGTTGAGGACTGCATGGGCCGGATTCTTTATAATGAATATATCGCATCCCCGGGCGGTTCCCGCCCCGGAGTGCCCTGAAAAAAGGAGGAATCATGTTTACGGATATTTTGGCGGCCACGGATCTGGTCCGGGTTTCCGATAATGGGGTGGTTGCTGCAGCGAAATTGGCTGAAAACTTCCATGCAAAACTTCATATTCTGCATGTTCTGGAATCCAGTGAGGCCCGAAACCGGCGGAAAGTGCGCCATTTTGTCACCGGCGAAGAGATTATTACCAGCGACGCCTATGAAAAACAGGTGGCGGATGAAATTCATGCCGTGTACAGCCCGATTGTTCATTCGTCCGTGGACGGTGATATCCGGGTGGTTGCCGGGTTTCCCTGGGAGGAGATTCTCCGGTGGTCCCGGCGGCTCAAACCGGGTCTGATCGTGATGGGTCCCCATTCCGGCCGGGCCGCGGAAAAAGGCGTGATCCGGGTCGCGGGCAAAATCGGCTCCACTGTGGAAGGAGTGGTCACCCGGGAGAATTGTCCGGTGATGATCATTAATCCGGCTGTTCAAGTTAAAACGGCTGGATTCAAGCGAATCATAGTGGGTGTTGATTTTTCCGTGTCCTGTGAATGTGCCCTGGCCTTTGCCGGTCAACTGGCCGAAAAATCCGACGGCCGGCTTTTCCCGTTTCACATGATTCCCGTGCCGCCCTATCCCAAATATTCCCGGGAGAATTACGAGACGGATCTGGCCGCCGCAAAACAGCGGCTCACGGATTTTTGCGGGCCGTTTTTGGGTGACTTGCCCCATGAATACATAGTCTGGGGCGGGGCCCTGCCCCATCTGGAAATTCTTTCCTGCGCGGAGAAAAACCAGGCGGATCTCATTGTCATGGGGTCTCACACAAAGGAAACACAGGGGAAATGGTATAGCGGAAGCGTTGTGGAGCGCACGGGCTTTCGGGCCGCATGTCCGGTGGTCGTGGTCACGGATCCGAATGCACTAGTGCCGTGGGATGGGGACGGCCTGCCGGATTCGGCGATCGGTCGGGAAAAAGACCGGATGATTCATGTGTTTACCAAAGACCGGCGGTCTTGAGTCAGGGCTGATGCTTCAAAGAGGAAATTATGAAAGGCCGATATATTTTTAGTATAGGGTTTCAGTGTTCAGGTGTCAGGAAAAAAGCCAGCCCCTGACACCCGACGCCTGAACCCTTCCTTGGAATCCACTTCCGGGCTTTGCCCGAACCATAAAGGAGGTCTGCCATGCCGGTTGCCGATTTTAAAACATTTTGCAGAATGCTGGATAACGCCCAAGCCAAAGGCTATGCCCATCCGGCCATCAATGTCTCGTCCATGACCACCGCCAACGCCTGTTTGCGGGCTTTTGCCGAAAAGAAAAGCGACGGCATCAT
>PCSG01000360.1:0-305 GCA_002772195.1 Desulfobacterales bacterium CG23_combo_of_CG06-09_8_20_14_all_51_8
GGGAGGTGATACTCATTGATCAGAACGTCCCAGGCAAAACGGATGGCGTCCACCTTGAAATAATCGCCAAAAGAAAAATTGCCGAGCATTTCAAAAAACGTATGGTGCCGGGCCGTGTACCCCACATTTTCCAAATCGTTATGTTTACCGCCGGCCCGCAGACATTTCTGGGACGTCACGGCCCGCTGATAATCGCGCTTTTCCTCGCCGAGAAACACCCGCTTGAACTGGACCATGCCGGCATTCGTGAAGAGAAGCGTCGGATCATCCTGGGGCACCACAGAGGAACTTCGGACCAGCTGATG
>PCSG01000360.1:319-6323 GCA_002772195.1 Desulfobacterales bacterium CG23_combo_of_CG06-09_8_20_14_all_51_8
AATAATCAAAAAATTTCCGGCGTATTTCGTTGCCTGTCATCAATCCCTCGTCTTCACCCCTTTGGGTTCTTTCTTTTTATCGGGTTCGGTTACGTCAGCGCCGCCCTGTTCCGGTCCCAGTCCCATGATCCCTTTGACCTTAATCATTAACCGGTTGAACAAATCCGGGTTTTCCCTGAAAAATTTTTTCACATTCTCGCGCCCCTGGCCGATGCGCTCCCCTTCATAGGCGTACCAGGACCCGCTTTTTTCGATCACGCCGATTTCCGTGCCGATGTCCAGCAGTTCGCCGGTGCTGGAAATCCCTTCCCCGTACATGATATCAAACTCCGCTTCCTTAAAGGGCGGGGCCATTTTATTCTTGACCACTTTAACCTTGGTACGGTTGCCGACGGTTTCCTGGCCTTCCTTGATGGGCGTGCTCCGGCGGATTTCAATCCGCACCGATGCGTAAAATTTCAGGGCGTTGCCGCCGGTGGTGGTTTCCGGATTGCCGAACATAACGCCGATTTTCATGCGGATCTGATTGATAAAAATCACCGAAGTCATGGTTTTGCTGATGGCGCCGGTGAGTTTGCGCAAAGCCTGGGACATGAGCCGGGCCTGAAGCCCCATATGGGAGTCGCCCATTTCCCCTTCGATTTCCGCCCGGGGAACCAGGGCCGCCACGGAATCAATCACCAGAACATCAATGGCCCCGCTGCGCACCAGCATTTCCGATATTTCCAGAGCCTGCTCCCCGGTGTCCGGCTGGGATACCAGCATTTCATCACAATTCACCCCCAATTTTTTGGCATAAGCGGTATCCAGCGCATGCTCCGCATCGATAAAGGCGGCAATGCCTCCCTGTTTCTGAGCTTCCGCCACCACTTGCAGGGCCAGGGTCGTCTTTCCGGAAGATTCCGGACCATAGATTTCCGTAACCCGGCCCCGGGGAATACCGCCGACGCCCAGAGCCTTGTCCAGGGCCAGGGAGCCGGTAGGAATGACGGGGACCTGAACAATGGCGCTCCCGCCGAGTTTCATGATCGAACCTTTGCCAAATTGCCGCTCAATCTGAGAAATGGCGGATTCCACAGCCTTTTCTTTATCTGCGTTTCGGGTCATACGGCCTCCTTGCCTGATTGCAGCAGTTAATTGTGATTGAAACGGATAAAACGGTTCTTCTCGCTTCGCGATTCTTTTAAACTATTTCCACCACAGACTTCACAAAAATATCAGAGAAAAACAATGAAAAAAATATTCTCGGTGTGCTCTGTGGTTCAATTTATTTTTTGCGGCTCGCGGTTCACGCCCCAGGAGCTGAGCCTGATGCTCGACAACACCGTATACACAGGCCCCGAAGGTTTCAGATCGCTTTGCATCACATGGACCGCGTCGGCCTCAAAGCTGTCGGACGCCTTATCCGCAAACGCTTTCAGAATATCGATCAGGGCTTCCGGGTCCGACTGTCCGGTAAACCGGCCCAGGGTCAGATGCCCGGTAAACCGCCGGTCGTCTTTTGCAAATCCCATCTCGAAAATAGCGCTGTCGATGGCGTGATGCAATCTTTCCAAGGCATCCGTCTGGCCGGAAAGCCCGGTCCACACCACCCTGGGCCGCCGGACGCCCGGAAACACCCCCACCCCTTTTGCCGCAAGCTGAAACGCGGCCAGATCGCCGACGCCGGTTTTTACGGCATCACAGAGGGCTTCGATGGATTCTGCGGGCACATCGCCTAAAAATTTCAGCGTCAGGTGAATGGTTTCCGGCCGGGTCCACCGGATTTGCAACCCGCATTGCCGTAAGTCCTGCTGAATGCCCGCCAGGGTTTTTATCACGGGGTCCGGCAAATGAACGGCGATAAACACGCGCCGCATGTCTTTTTTTGATTTTTTATCACTTGCCGGGTCGCGCTTTTTTGTTGATGCGTGCATCATCAAAATCCTGTCCGCCGATCCGGTGAACCGATACCGTCACCCGGCCACCGGGGCCGCATAGAACACTTTTATCAGAATCTGGAGCACGATATTACTGAAAATCCCGGCCAACACATCGTCGGACACCACGCCCAGCCCGCCTTTCACATGTTTATCGACCAGATTGATGGGAAAGGGTTTTAAGATAT
The DNA here is from genome assembly GCA_002772195.1 of Desulfobacterales bacterium CG23_combo_of_CG06-09_8_20_14_all_51_8. Taxonomy (GTDB): domain Bacteria; phylum Desulfobacterota; class Desulfobacteria; order Desulfobacterales; family Desulfosalsimonadaceae; genus SURF-3. Next base: position 2,427 of record PCSG01000360.1, read on the forward strand.
CAAAAAACCGGAAAACAATAAAGCCGATAATCATCAGGGAAAAATGAAAGGGGATGGCGGCAAACGTGACCGCCATGCCGGCGATTTCATCAATGACAATGCAACCCGGATCTTCCGCTCCCAGCAGTTTTTCCGCGCGGCCGGCCACCCATACGGCAAACAGAATCCATGCAACCAGCACCAGAAAAGCCGGCAATAACGGCTTTTCCGACATAAAATAATAAAACAGGATGCCGGGCAGCGACCCCAGAGTTCCGGGACCAAAGGGCGCCCGACCGATATACCCGCCGGTGGCAAGCCCCACAACCAAATTCTCGCTGACTTTCATGGCCCGATATGTATATTCTGACGGCGGTTCTGTCAAGGTATTGTTGACGGGGGAATCCAATTATTTGATCAGATTTTCAGGATGTTGACCGGTCTTTTCCCCGATCTTTTGATAGACCGTAAGGATGGGAATATTCCGCTCCCGGGCAATGCGCCGGCAGACCTCATATTCCGGCACAATGCGGATGCGGCCGTCCGGCCCGTGAATCTTTTTGGCCGAAACCTCTCCGAATTCGGTTTCCAGGCGGACCGGCTCTCTTTTCAATATCCGTCTTTGGGCCTCAAAACACCGGACCCCCAGGGTCGTGGTTTCCGTCAGAATCCGTGAAATAAGGGTTTCCTTCACATAATGGCTGCACAAGACCTGAACTAGGGTGCCGGGCCGGTTCTTTTTCATGAAAACCGGAATCAGACAAACATCCAGGGCCCCGTCCTCAAAGAGGCGCTCCATTAAATATCCGAACACCTCTGGATTCATGTCATCGATAGTGGTTTCGATGACAGTCACGGTATCGGACAAATTTGCCGGCGTCCCTAAAAAAATGCGCAGGAGATTGGGAATGTGGTTAAGGTCCCGGAAGCCCGCTCCCCAGCCGATTTGAGAGATCCGCATGTCCGGCATCGGGCCGAAGGTAGAAGCCAGAGTGGAGATGATGGCGGCCCCTGTGGGCGTGACGAGTTCGCTACTGATTTCAGTCCCGTACACCGGGATATCTTTCAAAATTTCCACGGTGGCCGGCGCGGGAACGGGCAGAGTGCCGTGGGCGCAACGGACAAACCCACTGCCCAGGGGGATTTTGGATGCGGTAATGGTTTCAAGCTTCAGGTAATCGACGCACAGGGCAGCGCCCACAATATCGACAATGGCGTCCACGCCGCCCACTTCATGGAAGTGCACCTGGTGTTTAGGGCATCCGTGAATCTTTGATTCGGCGGCCGCCAGTTTTTCAAATACGGCAAGGCTTAAATCCTTGACCGGAGCGATCAGGAAGCTGCGTTCTATGAGCTTCCGAATGGCGTCATAATCCCGCTCGGCATGAGTATTGACGATCACATCCACTTTTGTGGCGCTGATCCCCATTTTCGAGACAGGGGTGACGGTCAAGTCAAAATCGGTGATCAGATGGGCCTTAATGGTGTCGGCCAGCCAGGCGGCTGGTACGCCCGCATCGACAAACGCTCCCAGGGTCATGTCCCCGCTGATGCCGGCAAAGCAGTCAAAATAGGCGATCATGACAGATACTGCCCGCCGGCATGCAGCGCGATGATTTCAAGGAGCAGCCGGACGGTCTTTTCCATGTCATCCAGGCGGATGGACTCCCGGACCGTGTGAATGTCCTTCATGCCGGTGCCGATGACGCCGGTGATGATCCCTTTCTGGAAAAAAACATTGGCGTCGGCCCCGCCTCCGGTCCGTTTCGGGAGTATCTCGCGGCCCATATTTTTCGCCGCCTGCCGGGCCATGGCCACCACCGGGTGATCTTCGGAAATCAAGGTCCTGCTGAAATCCCTTTCCACAAGGACATCCACCCGCGGCAGATCGCCGGATTGCTTTTCTTTTCGATAATCCGCGGCCACAGTTTCAAAAGCACTCACAATCGCGTGGGTCACCTGTTCCAGCCGGTCTTCATCATGACTGCGGGCTTCGCCTTTTAATTGCACCAGGTTTGGCACGACATTGGTGGCACCCTTGGCTTCCATCACCCCGATGTTGCAGGTGGTCTCAGCGTCGATCCGGCCCAACGTCAGACTGGAGATGGCGTTGCTCGCCAGAAAAATGGCGTTGATCCCTTTTTCCGGATCCGCCCCGGCGTGGGCGTCTTTTCCATGCACCTGAATTTCAAAATGATTGGCGGCCGGGGCCCGGGTGATAATGCATTCCGTGTCCGCCGTATCCAGGGCGTACCCGTATTTTGCGGAAAGAAGGCTGAAGTCCAGATACTTAGCGCCCAGCAGCCCGATCTCCTCGGAAACGGTGAACACGATTTCAAGGGGGCCGTGGGGAAGATGATTCTCATTTACAACGCGCAAGGTTTCGATGATAATGGCGATGGCGCTTTTATCATCCGCCCCAAGCACGGTGGTGCCGTCACTGGTAAACACCCCGTTATTAAACTGGGGCTTTACGCTGACGCCGGGTTCCACGGTGTCCATATGGGCGTTTAGCATGAGCGGGGGGACATCCCGGTTGCCAACAATCCGGGCAATAAGATTACCCGTGTCGCCCCCGGTTTTTTCACCGGCGCGGTCCATGACGATATCAGCGGAGAACGGGGCCAGCATCTTCCGGATTTCAGCAGAAATTGCGGCTTCATGCCGGGAGACGCTGTCAACGGAAGCAAGGAATTCAAATGTTTCCGCCAGACGGTGGCGATTGATCATAGACATATACGGTTTTGGCTCGAATTCCAGAAATTTATTGACAGGAACAGGGAGTTTTTATTAGGTGAACAAATCCCCTGACCACAAAACGGAAGTGCACAGCTCACTGGTGGGGCTCCCGGACTTCAAATCCGGTGTGAGGCGTTAAAACCGTCTCGGGTGGGTTCGATTCCCATGCACTTCCGCCACTCATGCTTTCATGTGATGACAACGTATTCTATTTTTTCCATACCCATTTTATAACTTGATCGTAAACCGCTTTGGGTATTTGGATTGCAGCCACCAGGACCTTTGTCTGTCCCTCATTGAGAGACCCGCTCAATGTGGCGTTATACAGTTCAAACCCTTTGTCGTCCAGTGCCACCACATTGACGGTGATATCATCAGCAGGTTCCGTATTTTTGACAAAGGCCTTGACAGTCAGGGAATAGGTGTCGCTTCCTTTTTCCGTGATCATGGCGTCGATTTTCAAGACGGACACTTCATCCGTGGCCACGGCAGTCACCGCCGCCATCATGCCAAGTGCGAAAACCCACAGGAACAAAACTCTGGTTATAATTTTCATGGTCCTCCTCATCGGACTGCCTGTCAGTCTATTAATAAACCGATTCTGATCAAACGCGGAAACAGCAGCTTAACCATTTGGCAGGGATAAAATTTTCAACTACTTTCTGATAACGCCGCACCAATGATCTTATTTTAAAATCAGAATACATATTTATTTTTAGTCTGGCAACAAGTAATTGGAACAAGTAATTGGAACGGGCTACGGGCAATCGGGTACGGGCAATCGGGTCTTGCACAATTTTCACCCTGAAGGTATCATAACTGAATGGAATGTAAAAAAACAGGAAAACCTTACTCATTGCAACTGCACCTAAAAAAACCCCTTGTTTTTTTCGCCCCAAAGGAGAATCCATGACCCACTCCATCATCACTGAACTGACCGAAAAAATTTTACATGACCCCGCCGAAGGGATTTCCGAACCCGAGGCCCTTAAGCTGGCAGCTCTTCCCGGAAAAAATCTCATGGATCTGATTGCCTGCGCCCACCGAATTACAACGGCCTTTTTTCCGGATAAAATTTTCACCTGCGCCATCATCAACGCCAAGTCAGGGCGCTGCTCCCAGGATTGCGCGTTCTGCGCTCAGTCCGGCCATCATAAAACAGATGCTCCAACCTATCCC
>PCSG01000345.1:0-5606 GCA_002772195.1 Desulfobacterales bacterium CG23_combo_of_CG06-09_8_20_14_all_51_8
CCTGAATTCCACGACGCTGATGTCAATATAAAATCAAAAATCAAGGTTTGACCCCAGGCCCTTCTTTAATATAAAAATATAATATATTTTGAGTGCAGCACCAATGCCGAAAGCAGCACTAATGCCAATAACTAATCCATACATCCATGAATTAGTTATTGGCATAAAGGATAAAAGGAAGTTAACAATGAATCCCATTAACAAAGCACCAACAATTCCAACTAAAAAGATAGAAAGAAATATAAAAAAATTGGTAATAAAATTTCCTTTTTTATATCTAACAGTCTTAACTTCTTTATAATAACTATCTGCTAACTCAAAATAATAACAGATAAAAGCTACAATACTCAACACCCAGAAAAAAACTCCAACAGTTATTGCAGCCAAAAATGAATTTGTAAAAATATAAATAATAACAAAAAAAACAAGACCAAGCGCAAATAGGTTTTCAAATCCATTCATTTTACGCTGTAACAAAATCTTTTTAATCATTTAAATTCACCTTTAAAGCAATTCGGTGTCAATTTCAAAAAAAGGTTCACACTCATAAAGTTTATGAATGAAATTTAACACAACACACAAATCTCTGCTCCTAAATTTCCATAACCTTTCATTTACATAGATAAAAAATTTAATGTTCTTTAACCGCACCATGGTTCATCGGATGGGTCATAATTGTCCAAAAAATCTTGGACATCATCTGGCTCATCATCAGATAAGTCATCAGAGCAAAAGACAATACACGTCGGTGCACATATTGCAAGGCATGTCCAATGTGATTGTTTAGCAAGAATCATACATGTCGCAGTACAAGCAACTTCACAAGCCACTTTGCATGTAAGACTAAGCCCCTTCGGATCAGTCAGACCAACTGGATCGCTTTGAGTATAAGAATATAAATGATTGATTGTATAGTATTTATTAAGACCTTTCCCCTTTAAACAATTCAAACTAATTCCAGTTAAATTATTAAAACAAATCTCATGCCCTTCCAACCCAATCGGATCAGTTCTCAGATACCTGCCCGTTCCTGGCTCATAATATCTCCAAATGAGGGGTTTGGGGACGTTGTTGACAAATTATACAAACATATTTTTTATTATACCTTCTATTCAAGAATGTTTTCAAGTTCAACGATAAGCGTTGGCAGGTCTGCCTGGATGATATCCCACAGAATGTTCAAATCAATGGCATCATAGCCGTGAGCCAGACGATTGCGCAGCCCAAATATTTGATACCACGGGATGCATTGATGCTGCTCTCGCCCTGTTTCTGATACGCGGGCGGCTGCTTCGCCAACAATTTCCACCAGCCGCGTCAGCGCAAGCTGCAACATACGGTCGTGCTCTAAATCAGCGCGGGTTCTGCCGGTTGACATCTCCACTGCTTCCCTCGCGTGTTCCAGCATTTGCCGCATACTCACGTCATCGTTATGCCGCGTCATACAGCACCTTAGCTTCTGCGATCACTTTATCCCGAAAATATTTGCTTAAAAACCCGGGGGTGTTTAAATCCACCTTGAGGCCGAACATTTCAGACAATTCCGCTTGCATCAAAAAAAACCGCAGCCCGACGACGCTTCCCGGCGCAAACTCCACCAGCACGTCCACATCACTGTTTGAGGTGAAATCGTCCCGCAGCGCTGACCCGAATAAGGCCAGCTTACGTATCCGGTGACGCCGACAGAAATCAGCAAGTTTTTCATTTGATACGCTAATATGAGCATCCATATTTTTTTCACATTTTTATGTCTATAGGAAGGGAAAAAGAGGAATAAGACATTGCTTTTAGTAACTTAATATATTTCAGAAATCAGCTTGTATGTCAAGTCTTACCAGGCGCATTATGTTGTGGGGGGTGTCTTTAAGGTTTTCGAGGGAGCGGTCGGTTATGCCGAATGACAGGGAGGGCAAAAATGCCGGCGCTTGTCCCGCAAGGCGGGATTTCCGCTTCGCTCCAACACAAACGGCAGAAGGTATTCATGCCCGCAATCAAGGCACCGCACCCGGGCAAACCACAGATGCAGATCACCGCAGTCCAGATACCGGTAAATCACGTCCCGGACATAGGGCCGGAAAAACCCGTATTGCCGCTCATAGCGATCGTCCCAGGCCATTTCCAGGTCTTCGAAATGATTCTCCCTCAGCGGCGAGGAACTCAAGGAAATTATCGAGGCCTCCTGAAACTGCGAGGCGGGCGGCGGAGAAAAAGATCAGTCCTCCGCCTGTTTTTCCCCCTGTCAGAACATGACCCTGATCGGTATCACGCAACCGCGGTCAAAACGGATGATCATTTGATCCGGTGCGGTGCGTATACAGCTCTTTTTGAAATGTATCTTATTAAAATTCAACAAGCTTTGTCCGACAATATCGCGAAGATCGCGCTTGGTTAGGTGTTCTGCTCGGCGTTGAATTCAAATACGACATTACCCAAACCGCCGCACTTTACACCAACATCAATACAGCAAACTTTATTTAACCGCATTGTATTCGGATCCACATCTGCATAAACAAGCTCCTGGGCGGTCCAGATCAACTGAGATATGCTGCTGATTGCAAAAGCGCATATTCTTTTCGGACTTCGTTCGGGGATTAGGCAGCCGAATCCATCAAAATACAATTTGTCGCCCACCTTATGTTGGGCGCCGCATCCATTGGACTGTGCGACCTCAAAAACAAATTTCATATTCATCAGCCTTGGTATCTTGGAAACGATTCCTTCTGTTTTCGGGTTTTTACGGAACAATGCCATTTCCTCATCATTGTATCCCAACTGAGCTTGTACGATTTCCCAGAGTTGCTCATTCATCTTGGATTCTCCTTCTTTATGTTTTTTCCTCCTGATGTTGTATGATGGTTACCATCATATCCCTTGCCTTGGAAAAACGTAAGTGGCATAATCGACAAAAAAGAGGTGACTATCGACATCCTTACGAGGCTAATATGAAAAAGATCACCATTCTTGCATTGAGTAGCGCTCAAGCGTCCAGCATTACCGGCCCCATGGATGTGTTTATTTTTGCAGGGGTGCTTTGGGAAGTGATTTGCGGCGAACAGCCGTCGCCCTGCTTTGAGGTCACCGTCGCCTCACCGGACGGCAAGGCGGTCAAGTGTTTCAATCGGCTTCTTGTCGCGCTCCATTGCAGCATGTATGATGTCCGGAACATGGATCTGATCATGATCAGCGCGATTACCGGAAACGTGATAAAGTGGCTTGAGAGGAACAAGAATATCATTGACTGGCTGAAACAGCAATATCAGTCCGGGACGCAGATCGCCGCCGTCTGTACGGGCGCGTTTATCCTCGCAGAAACCGGTCTCCTGAACGGAAAAACCGCCACGACCCATTGGGATTTTATCGATCAATTCAAGCAGAGATATCCTCTTGTCCGTCTCCGCCCTGATTCCCTGATAACGGATGAGGGAAATCTTTACTGTTCCGGCGGTTCAAACGCGTTCAATGATTTGTCCCTTTACCTCGTGGAAAAGTTGAGCAGTCGGGAGGTCGTCGTTCAATGTTCAAAGGCCATGGTTCAGGACTTCGGTCGCATTACCCAGACCCCCTATGCGTCATTGAATTTGCTGAAAAGCCACAACATGAAGGATATATTGGCCGTTCAAAGATGGATCGAGGAGAATTACATGGAGGCAATCTCCATATCCATGCTTGCCGAACGATTCGGCATGGGTCAGCGGACATTTGGACGGCGCTTCAAGCAGACAACCGGTGATTCTCCCCTCGCCTATCTGCAGAAGGTACGGATCAATGCGGCGAAAGCCTTGCTGGAAAAACCGTATTCAACATTCGAAGAGGTCACCTATCGTGTGGGATATGAAGACATCAGCTCCTTCCGCAAGATATTCCAACGGTATACGGGCCTACGCCCGAAGGAGTACCAGCGTCTCTTCCATCAGGGAGCTAACGTCTGAGCTATCCTTCTGTAAGGATATCGGCAAAAACAATTTCCACACATTATTTTGAGGGAAAGGGATAAGACATTGCTTTTCACGACCTAATGTACCTCAGAAATTGTCTTGTATGTCAAGCTTTAACGGGCGCTTGATGTTGTTGACGGGCGGGAAGGATATGATTTTTATGGTTCCCTGGCATTTGGGGCATAACAGGGGGTCCTCATGATAAATCTTCTGAATCAGCCAGGCCCAGTTTCCGCCTGTTCCAGGTCCGCGTGAAGCCGCTTCAGCCAGTCGGGGAACACGGAATTTTCCGGCGCATCATAGATGCCGATAAAGGGCTTGACGTCAATGACCGGGCTGCCGTCTAACGCCTCCAGCCCTTCCACCCGCAGCACATTTCCCGTTCTCTCCACCAGTCTTACCACCGAAACCAGCACGGGATTGGGCCGGGCCGGGCTCCGGGTGGCGAAAATGCCTTTTAGAGGAATGTCTTTCCGGCCCATGGGATGGACCTGGCGCAGGGTCCGCTCTTTCTCCGGAATCCGGTGGGGCCAGTACAGCACGATGATATGGGAAAACTCTTCGATCCCCTCCAGAATCCCGTCCAGGGACGGATCGATCACCACCTCTAAAATCAGGGTTTTGGTTCTTTGATGCCGGGCCCGGGCCTTTTTGGTGCGGGCCAGAGGGTCATCATCGCCAAATGGCAGAAAGGTCGGCGTGGTGATCTCGCTTCGCACCACTCCCACCGGCCGGAGGATCATTTCCAGACAGCCTGTGTCTTTATCAAGTGTTGTCATATGAGGCGCTTCCTTTCCTGTCCGGGTTATATTCTACTTCTTCGTGTGATCGGTTGTAAAAAATTTTTCAGCCATTTTATTTACGTCTTTTTACATCAATTCAAACATGATCGTAATGGTCATTTTGAGCGGCCCGTTAAACAGATGGGTCGGAGGTCGGGGAAACGGGGCCGCGTCCTTGACGGCAATCAGGGCCGCCCGGTCCAGATCCGGCTGCCGAGATGATTTCACCACCGCCGCGTCATAAACGCTTCCGTCCGGCCCAATTGAAAATCCAACTTCCACCCGGCCCTCGATCTGCCGCTTGCGGGCCGCTTCCGGATATTTCTTGCGGCTTTCGATTTTCATACGCACCATGTCAAAATAATCGGCCCTAGACATGTAACCCTCGGCCTGACTCGGCTGCCACCTGGCCATGTCACCGGCCAGCACCGGGATTTCCGGAACGCCGATCTGCTCGGTCAGGGGATTTGCCGACGGCGTGTCCACCCGGTCCATCCGGATTTTCGGGACATGGGGGTTTGCGATCTGGATTTGTTTGACATCTTTTATTTCCGGGGTTTTGTTCCGCAGCCGGGGACGGGGGATATCCCGTTCCCGCGAATTCGAAAAATCCCTGACGGTCAGCTCAATAAACGTCTGGGCTCTGGAACGATAAATCCCGGCGATATGCATAAAAATGACGCAGTGGATCAAAAAAGACACTGCCACCATCCCCCACAAGAGGCGGTTGGGCTTTTTTTTATGTTCAGACGCGGATTTCACGGATTCACTATAATCCCTTCTCGGTTGCCAGACACAACCGCCCTGCCCCGGCAGCCTTGACGATATCCATGACCTTGACCGCCTTGTTTAAAATCACATCCCGGTCCGCCTTGATCACCACCAGCCG
>PCSG01000345.1:5632-6275 GCA_002772195.1 Desulfobacterales bacterium CG23_combo_of_CG06-09_8_20_14_all_51_8
TGATTCTAAAAAACAACTGATCCATGGGGACTTCCTCATCCATCAAGTACCCCCGGCCGTCTCGATCCACATACACCGTTATTTCCTCCTGCGTCTGGGGGGCCGCGGATGCGGCCTGGGGCAGCTTGATTTTGATGCCTTCATCCACCATGAAATTGGTGGTGAGCAGAAAATAAATCAGCAGCAGGAACACGATATCAATCAGGGATGTCAACGGCGCCTGAATGGCGTACCGGGGCTGGCGTTTAAATTTTAATGCCATGGGAATTCATCCTTTACGGTTTCTTCAAAACCGCCGTCAGAAATTTCACGGACCCTTCCTGAAGTTTAGCCTCATAAGCGTCAATCCGGGCCATTAAATAGGAATGGGCCACCATAGTGGGCAGGGCCACGCACAGGCCCAGGGCCGTGGTGAGCATGGCTTCCCATATGCCGCCGGCCAGAACCGCCGCATTGACCTTTCCTCCCATCTGCTGAATCACCATAAAGGCCTTGATCATGCCGAAGACCGTTCCCAGAAGTCCCAGCAGCGGCGCTATATTGCCGATGGTGGCCAGTGCCTGGGTGTACGTGGAAAGGTTGCGCACCTCATTTTCCGTGGCGCTGGCCAGAACAGTTTCAATAATATCCCGATCCTGGTCCC
>PCSG01000281.1:0-9079 GCA_002772195.1 Desulfobacterales bacterium CG23_combo_of_CG06-09_8_20_14_all_51_8
CAAAAAACTGCTTGACTTCGTCAAGGGTGTATTTAAGGTTTAGGTTGTTTAGGATTTTAGGCATATTAGCCTTTTACAAACAAAGCCGACTGAACGCCGGCTTTGCCTAAAAAGTCTAATCTCCAATAGAAACTGTCCAGGTGATTTTCAGCGTGTCAGAAGCACCCTTGTTGATTACCGAGAATACCTGACGGGCCAGAAGCGTGCCGCCCGATGAGGAATTCAAGATTCCCGCTTCGGTGATCGCTCCCGTCCCGTCTGCGGCCGCCCAGTCACCGACGTAAATCACGTCGTTGTCTGCGGCTCCGGTTCCTTGCGTGCGTGAGGTGAGGGCGTTTCGATCCAGCTGGCTCACAAGAGCCGTGTCGCTGGTGGAAGCGGCCGTGCTGGATGTACCGATCGCCATATGGCTCATTGCCGCTTCGCCCGGCGAAGATGACAACGCATCAGCCACATAAGCGTCTCCCACTTCAGTAATAACATTCTTAACGTGCCGTCTCTCCTTCAACAATCCATCGGGACCAAACAATTCAGCTTTCAAAACTCCCATTCGAGAGAGTTTCTCGATAAGCTTTCCCATTTTAAGGATTGTTAAAGTTTAAGCGATGCAGTCCTCGATGAGGTATCCGGCGACATTAGAAACAATTTTCTCGTCCTCAATGTATCCGGTTTCAACCACATCCCTGGACTTTTCTTCTTCTCTCCACTCTTTCGTCTGCCAATTCCTCGATCGGAAGATATACCCCGCCGACACGTCGTCAATGGCGGCATTCGGGTTGGCATACAATAGAATCATATGCTTTCCCCAAATATCAGCCATCGTCTGGGTAGCCGCCCCTTCTACTGTCGAGCAGTAGGTGGCTTTCGGGATAATGACCTTCAAATTCCACAAAGTGGGAGGAAGGTCGCCGTCCACCAGAAGATCAGCGTGAGTATATTTAATCAGATTGCGAATTTCAGCGTCCCTCTTTACGACTTTAGCCACCGCAGATGGAATTATGATCACGTTTGGTTCTCTACCAATCTGCGTTCTAACCGCTTCCTTTGCAGTATCAATGCGATACTCAATGGAGCAAGTGACACCGTCAGAATCAAAACTTGCGTTGTTGAACTGGTTGGTGCCGGAAAGCTGGACTCGGTTTGTCGAAGCCCAATTGGCCTGCGTCTGAATGAGGGTGGCAATCCTGTATTCCAGATCCACTAACAGCTTCTCTGCCATCCTTTGCGTTTTTGCGATCTTCAGTCGTAGCACTGAATCCGCATTCGCTTTCTGGCGATCCGTAACACCTACCTTGAGGGCGTATTCCTCAGCTTGATAGGTGGAGTAGTCGAGACTGAAACCTACCTCGTTTGACTCTGCCCCGTCGGCCCGAAGGGTATTCTCTCTGCGGAAAGGTTCATGCCGGTTCCAGATGTAGTATTTGTCAGATTCTTTCTGAATCTGCAAAACCGGAAAAATCTGCTCCGCAATAAACCCAGTCGGGTGGTAACCTATCGCCACATTTGTCAGAACTGCGTTCTGATGAACTTGTCGTACTCCTGGCATGGGTTTAGTGAGCTAATACCATCGGACGTATGAGCATCTTGATGACTTCGCCAGCCGCTGTCGCACCCTCGAGAGCAATCCCTATGATATGCTCGGTGGAAGCAGATGTACCCGTCCAGCTTGCACTGACATCGGGACACTTCTGGACTCTTCCGGTCGAGGTGACAGCCGTCAGATAGTCGCCTTTTGTGATAACGCCGCCGGCCACCACTTTCGTGATGCCGGAAATCATTACCGGAACCGCTTCGTTTGCCGCATCCGTGACATCCTGAATCACTCCGATTATCTTTTCGTTGGTAGCATCGGGAAGATCCACCTGATTAGCGGAAGTCCCCAGCTCTACGCAAACGTAGCGTTCGGCAAAGATATTTTCGGCTTCAAAAGAAACTACCTGGCCTGGTACTTGTTCGGCCATGCTTTTTGTCCGATTAACGAATTAAACCGTGCTCCATTCGTACTAAGTTTTTTTATGTAAAGCTATTCAGCTTCTTTGAGGTTCTGTTCGGCCATCACTGCCGCATCGGTGTAGGAAAGCTTGTCGTTCTCGCTCATCAGTCTCTTGGCTTCCTCGTCAAGTTCCACGCTTTTCTCGTCAAATCCTTTCGGTGCCGGCTTGGCTTCCTTTTTGAACCCGGAACCGATTTCGCCGAACATATTGGCTTTCGGCATCTTTCCGAGAATCTCGAAGAACTTTTTGGCCTGCTCATCATCCAGCGTTTCGGCAAAGGCGATAACCTTGTCCTTTTCTTTCAGGAGAATCTGCCCGCCCTTATTGGCTTCGCTGAAAACGTATTTGGAAACTTTATCCGTCATTTCCCTTTTCCGTTCAGCCATTTTCATCTCATTCACTTTCTTTTCAAGTTCCTTGTTCTGTTCTTCGACCGCCTTAAACTTTTCCGAGAACTGTTTTTCAGCGTCATCTTCCGTTTTGTTCTCCTCGTCTTTGGCCTTCGCTTCATCCTCGGCTTTCTTTTTCGCTTCTTCATCAGCCTTAGCTTTGGCATCCGCTTCCTCTTTTTCTTTAGCCTCTCTCGTAACCTTTTCTTCTTCGGTTTCACCTTCGTCAAGCTTATATTTCTTGATGGTCTCATCATCGAGATCCTCTTTCATTTCGAGGAGAAAATCCCGCTCAGCCATCGTTATATCCTTGGCCTCTTTGGCTAGTATTTTTTCCAGATCCATGTTAGTGTTCTTACTTGTTAAAAATCGTTCCGACAGCACGACGGCTTCCAAGCTCTTAAAATACGGCTTATTGGTTAAAGCCCCGCCTGTCAGAACATTATCGAATTTTTCCCTTGTCTCCGGATCTTCGTATTTGAAGTAAAATTCCGGCGAGAAAAACTTATACGCTTTTGATTTTAATAATTCCATTCCCTTGTCCGTCCACTCTATCATCGCCCAGAGGCTATCGCTTCCTTTCTTCACCAGATCCTTGACCCAGCCCACTGCCGGCAATTCCTCGTCTCCTTGCGGATGGCCTTCGGTGATGTAAATCCCTTTTCGCAGTCCTTCCCTGAAGTGTTGGATCATCTGGTCAAGTATGCTTTCATTAATTCTCATCTTTCCGTAAGTCGGATGCTTCCATTCGCCGGTCTGCATTATCTGAATCTCGGAAGTCTTGCTGTCTCCCGGCTGGGCGAACTCGTAAACCTGCGTGATCATCATCTCGCTGGCTTTGCTTTTCATAATGGAAGATTTACAGATAGCAATAGCGGAGGATTTTGATTTCCCCTGCTTCACCAGTCCGGCCACGCAAGATTCCATTTTCTTCGTTATCGCCGGAGTTTCGTTGGGCAATCCATAAGGCATTTTTTTATATTAATTAGGATTGTGCAGGGATTCGAACCCTGGTTTCACTAGCATATTTCTATGCGTCATGACGTTTTGTGACCATCAAACTTCACAATCCATTATTATTTTAGCACATTATTTCGATCTTGACAATTGTTTTTTTACTTCTTCGTTATGTTTCTCCACGCTTTCCTCACTTCGGCTCTTCAAATAAAACTCTTCGTCTATTATTTTCGGGCTTCCCATGTGTCCAATAACCAGATCCGTGTCAACGTGAATGTCAAATCCGAATTGCTTCGCTTTTTCACAGAAGTTTATGTCATGACCCTGTCGGTCAATCCAAAACCACGGCATCGGTATCTTGAAGAACACATCCATTTTGATCAGCACCGCCCCGAATCCAATCGCATCGCACCGCATCACTCCTTTCTTGGCTACATTCACGGATCGGTAAAAATCCTCATCTTCTTTTTTGGCAAACACACAAGGGAAGTATGGCGGCGTACGTTTATAGGCCACCGCTCCCACTATATCCTTATCGTCCGCCAGAAGGAAGTCCACGAGGTTGGGTAGAAAGGTATGATCCGTGTCAATCATCATCACGTGGGTGCATTCCAGCCGCATCGCCTCCTCCACGGCGTTGGTGCGGGCATCGCAGATTGATTTCTGCGGATTGGTGACGATTGGCCATTCCTTGTCCAGTCGCAAGCCTATAAACGACTTAAACGGGCTTAATCCGTCGAAATCCTGAATGTATCCGTTCCCATGAATGCTCACTAAAACTTTATTTTGCATAGTATCCGATTATTTTTAATGCTTTCGCCGTGTCGTGTCTTTCCGTGATAGTGCAACTTTTGTAATTCGCTTCCCGGATAGTCAAATGGTTGCTTCCCACCTTTTTCACGAATCCGACATGACCCCAGAATCCTACATTCATTATAGCCACCGAATACTTTTTTGGCTTCTGGGAGTTAATGCTCCGTTTCTTGCTCCAGAGTGTCCAAAGTCCGTAAGGCAGGCTTGAAACTTTGCTCCGGGCATACTTCACGCAGTTGCACCGGTTTGGATCGGTTCTGTTTAGCACTTTTATATATGGCTGGCTCATTTTTTTCCGGTTAAATCCAATGTTCCCTTGTAATAATCCCAGGCAATCGAATCTTTGTCTATGATAGGCTTTTCAATCTGCTCAAATTCATTGACCCCGCCCTCCCAGCGTTTCATGATGCTATTCGGCACGCCTTTCACTTCCGGCAATTCGGCTTCGTCTTTCATTATTTCCACCCAGATTCCCCTACAATTCGAGTGGTATGCACCGGCTTTCGCCATCGGATCATTCAGGCTTATAACTCTTCCATCCATTGAAAGGCAGAAATTGCAAATCCTAAAATCCAAAACTTCGCTCCGCTGGAGAGCGTAAACCATCTTCTTGTTCTCATATATCGTCTGATAACGGCCCTGATTGTAAAGTTCCCCGACCGTCAGCACGGAAGTGTTGTAAGTAAGCGTATTCGACAGCTTCCCCAGCTCGATAGCCACGTTATTCATCGCTTCATCAATAGTCTTTCCTTGCTGTAAATGTTTCAAAGCAGTCAGTTTCATTCCCCGTAATACTTCACTTTCGTGAACATCGGCGATAGTATCCGCTTGCATAATGAGCCTTTTAAGCTCCGCTTCGGGCGTTTTCGGAGCCGGCATTCCCATCTCTTTGGATGCTCCCCGTTTGCCGAACTCATAAATCAATCCCAAATGCCGCAATATTTCTTTCCGATAAGGCCCTTTGTATTCCATGGCCAGATTCCGCACCGCCGTCATGTCCTTCGTCTTCATAGCCTTCTTGAAGTCCGCCAGCAGAATCGGACTGGCTTCTTCCAGTATTTTTAGGGTATCTTTCACGTAATTCTGCTCGAACTCGGTGAGCCTGTCTTGAATCAGCTTGAAGTTTATTTTCTTTTCAGCGAACGTAAGAGGTCGCCACCCCACGAATACTGGCTCGGCTCCGTGCAGTTGCATTTTACCTTTTTTTTTTAATTCGCTGGCTTTCTGCGGTTCTTCCTCCTTTTCCATTTTTTCTTTTTCACCCTTGCCTGGTTTTTTTTCTTTTTTCTCATCGGGTATATTCTCAACCACCGGTTGGGCTTTTCGCATTTCCTCCCGTTCTTCTTTCTCCTCTTCCGGCACCTCGGGCAACTCAAATTTTTCCCGGATGAAATCCTCCAGTCCGCCATCCGGAATGATGACCTTGGCCGAAACCAGATCGGACAAAGTTGTGGAAAGTTCCTCAAAATCAACCCTACCTATGCTTGAAAATTGCAACTCCGGATAATACTCCACATCAAAATTCATGTCCACCAGTTGTTTGATGGCGTATTTATTAATCACGTCGCTGATTTGTCTCGCCACCGCTTTCAGGGATTCATAAAAAAGGGCTGAATGGTCTTGGCTCAATGCCCGGCTTCCCGATCCGCCGGTAGATCCCAATTCCAAAAACTGGGCCAGCACGCTTTTGGTTATCTGCCGGTCATGGTGCAATATGGAATTTTTCGGGTCCCGCACTGAACTTCCTTTCATGTCGGCCATCTCAAACTCCCAACCAGCAGGAATTGCCAAATACTGCTGTTCATTGGCTCTTATATTCTTCAGGAGTGTTTGGGCCATCGTTTTATCGCCGTCGTCATATCCGGCTGGAAGCTTCATTATCGGAATTCCCAATCCCTGCCGCTCAAAGCTCATGGCGTCTATTTTGTAAAAGTTATCCTTGAAATACCAATGTTTGTAAGCTTGGCGTAAAACAGAAATTCCCTCCCAATTATCGCCTTCTTTTTGATTAATGAAAATTATCAGCTTCTCCATCGGAATCTCAACCTGCCGGCCGTCCGGGAGTATCTGGGTTATGCCTTCTTTGCCAGCGTTGGCGTCCCCGATCTGCCATTTATAAATTGACTTCGGAAGCCTCGGAGCAAACTTCTTCCAGCCGATATATTCCTTACCTTCGTGTTCCACGATCTGAAATACCTTCTCAAAAACCATATGCCCGTAATCAAGCATCAGAAGTGCCTGGCGAAGAAAATCATCCCATGTAATATCCATTCGCTCCATGAGGCAGGCCCAGACAAAATCAGCAATCTCCTGATCTTTCGGCTCATTGGTCGCCGGCTGGATGAACCATTTTGCTCCCCGGATCGGAAGTTTGATTGACATTAAAGCCGCCCCGACCGTAGCGTCAGATCGCCGCATCTGATCGTAAATTCTCAAGCCTTCCTTACCCGAAAGAACAGAGTTATACTCTTCATCACTTATCATTCCGGAGAATATCGAAGTACCGCTCCCGCCCATCTCTTTGGAAGATATCCTTTGCTGGAATATTCTCGGAAAACTTATGTCTCGTCCGAATAGTTTCATATGATTAAAAAACTTTTTGCTGAAGTCCCGCTGTCACGGGCTTTTCTTTTGTTTCCTCCATTTGATCGGGAT
The DNA here is from genome assembly GCA_002772195.1 of Desulfobacterales bacterium CG23_combo_of_CG06-09_8_20_14_all_51_8. Classification (GTDB taxonomy): domain Bacteria; phylum Desulfobacterota; class Desulfobacteria; order Desulfobacterales; family Desulfosalsimonadaceae; genus SURF-3. The sequence continues at coordinate 6,809 of PCSG01000281.1, forward strand.
ATAAATCACTTAACCTGCCAAACTCTGGATTGATTCCCTTATGAGCCAGAGCGATGCTCCAGAACGAATCTCCGTGTCCCATTGGTGTTTCCAACGCTTTCAGGTCGTTCGTCACCATCAGGATCTGTTCAGTCTGCCGCTGGTCGTCCAGAAGCTCGATTTTCTTCTGTGTCACCGATTTGTCAAACTCCACCGCCATTGAATGCTTCTCTTTGGTGGTGAATGTTACCGGCACGCACTGGGCCGGCAGGATTCCCCGCTCCCGCAGACTCTCGAACTCGGCTCTAGTGTCATCGTAGAACAGCTGATCTATCTTGAAATTCTCAATTGCCATTAAAAGGTATTCAACTTGGGTAGGCTTCTGCGGATTAAACGTCCCGTCCCCGGCATAGTTCCACCCATCCATGAACTTGGAATGCAGTTGCACAGCTAAATTACCATGTAGCTCGAAAACAGCTAAATGGCTTGGGTGAGACTTCTTGCCGATATCGAAACCGGCAACCACGTTATTGAATGTCTTTATTTTATCATAGATCGGGAGATTATGCAACTTGGAATTTACCACCTCCAACAGTTGAGGCTCTTTAAAAAAGGAATCTTCACTCCAGACCGGACTGCACATGTATTCCTGATTGAATATCTTTATTCCCCGGATCTCTTTCCGCTTCATCAGTTCCTCGAAGTCCATGTGTTCCGGCCAGAGGGCTGTCTTCTCCTTATAGCTCAACACGGCGGGCTTAATCATCACGGCGAACTCCTGCATCACTTTCTGATCGAAGAAGAAATCAAAGTTGGTCTGGGGCGTCCCGGCCACGTGCAACCGCCCGTCCTGCGTTACCATGTCCATTATCTGGGTCACGAACACATCGTTGATTTTTTTGATCGTTGTCGGAAGCAGTTTATTCTCCGGATCTTGGAATGGATCGTCCACATAGATTCTGGGTGCGTGGATTCCCCGCTTGAAAGCCAGCAGTCCGTGAGGATCAACCCGGAAGATAGAACCATCTTTTTTTTTGTATCTTATCTTGCTCTCGCCCTTGCTTAAATCAATTAAATGCTCGTAAAAAGGATTTCTTGCAATGAGATTTTTAATCTTCCCGATATGATAGCCGGCCATTGTCTCTTGATAAGAGAAATAATGGTTTTCCAAGTCTCCCTTCCAAAAAAGAAGATCATACATTATCATGGCGTATAATCCAGTCGATTTGAAATGATCCCTCGGGCTTATCCGAGCCGTGTGCTGGCAGGAATTGTAGAGATCGCATACCTCGTCAATATAAGCTCCGCCGATGAATTTATCGAAGCTCACCGACAATATCTCATACACGAAATCATGGAAGCTCCTCTGGGCTTTTATCAGCTTCATGGCCGTCTCCTTTTGATCCTGCGATTGGTTTTCGTTCGACATTTGATTTGAATTTATCCAGTCCCTTGTTTTTCTGCCAGTTGAATTGATTGCCGGTCAGATCGTTAAGCTCGGCCAGCATTTCGGCTAAGGGAAATTTTACTCCCAGCTCGCCCAGCTTCTTTTCGAAGATTCCCGAATCGAACATCTTGTCGAATAGATCCCGGTTGTTGTTTCTTATCTCCCGCAAGGCGGCGATCCTATCCTTTTCGCTATTATCTTTGCCATTGGCAATCAGCCAGAGTTTTTTATCCGATTCGGTGAGTATATCAGCGAATTTGGCCAGAAACTTCGTGAGGGTTATATTCTCAAACCGCTTGATTCGTTCTCCTCTCACCTTTTTTAATAACCGCCAGATATAGTCTATGGCCATCTTTCGACCATAGCTTTCCTCAATAATCCTCTGAATTCTAATAAGGCTGACACTTGAATCCATTACTAAAATTCTCCTTATCCAGCCGATATGTTCCAGTTGCGTTTCCTTTGAAAGTCTCATTTTTAGTCATTGTTAGTTATTTTCTCAGCTTTTTTTTCAGTGAACCGCTCCCATCTTTTCACGATGACATCGCAATATTTAGGATCTAGTTCCATCATATAGCATTTCCGCCTTGCCTGTTCACAACCAATTAATGTGCTTCCGCTCCCGCCGAAGAAGTCAACCACTATATCTCCATCCTTACTATTCTTTTTTAATGCTCGCTCGGTAAGTCTTACTGGTTTTTGGGTTGGATGTTCGTAACTGCTTGTATTATCTCTTTTTTGAAACCAAACATTTAATAAATTCAGAAATTCGTCAAAGTTTAGATCATCCAAATTGAAAGCATCCTTATATTTGGCATATTTTTTGTTTGTAAAATGCGTTTCTC